>JAGAKK010000037.1 GCA_017625675.1 Clostridia bacterium
GCACCGGTTGTCTGTCCCCCAGGTGCAGTTCCCCAGGTGCAGTTTTGCAAAAGGAAAAATGTGCAAACAATACATTGAAATGGCTGGAATTTTGTGAGCAATTTAAATTTTTAGAAATAAAACAATTGACCTTGCCGCCGTTTTTTGTTACAATGTTTACACAGTTAGAGTTGATGCACGAAATGTACTCATTGAAACGTACTTATTAAATATATATAGCGAAAGGGGATGTTATACCGTGAAGCGTTTTGTTGTTACTATCGGCAGGACCTGCGGAAGCGGCGGAAGCACCGTTGCGAAGCTGGTTGCAAAGAAATTGGGAGTCAGTTATTATGACAAGTCTGTTCTTTCCTTAGGTTCCGAGGACGGCTCCATTCACAAGGGCCTTTTCGAAGGAGAACACGAAGAGGACAGTTTGCTGAGAAGAGTTTCAGCAGACGTTTTCAGCGGGCTTGAGGATCAAAGCCCCATACCTCCCGAGAGCTATGATTTTACCGTCAACGAAAGACTTTTTGATTACCAGTCAAAGGTTCTGACAGCCCTTGCCGGAGAAGAATCCTACGTTATCGTAGGCCGCGGCGCTGACCACGTTTTGAAAAACGTGCCTGACGTAAATCTTTTTAACGTTTTTATCACTGCCCCGGCAGACGTTTGCACCTACAAGGAAGCCGGCAGGCTCTGTATGTCCTCGAAGGCGGCGGCAGCCCACGTTTACAAGTTTAATCATTACCGTGATGAGTACTATCGTTTCTTTACAGGTCACGAAAGAAACGACCTGAACAATTACGAGCTGTGCCTTAATACGCATTACCTGAATTACGAGGATTGCGCAGACATTATCATAAAAGCACTTGAGCATTTTTTGGCATAATAGATTGAACGTACTGCCTTAAATTGAACGATAAATACCTTCCTAAAACTAAGAAATCGGCAAAGGACCTGAAAATCCTTTGCCGATTGTGCTTTTATTAATCAAATTGATTTTAAATAGAATAATTGCTATTTTGCACAGATGGTGGTATAATTAAATTATATGAAATGAGGTGAAACTGTGAACGATTTTTTTGAAGAATACTTACGCGAAAAAGAGCCGCAGAAGAAAGAAAAAGGTTATGCCTGGCATACAGCCATTGGACTTCAGGCAGTTGATGGGCTCAACACAAGTGACTATTTGCTTGAAACGGCAATAAAGAGTATTAACGGGGATATCACCTTTGAAGAGGCCAATAATTTAATTCACAGTTATTATAAAGAAAATCTTTCACACACAGAAACGGACAGAACCGAAGAAGCAGACAAGGTTTCTGTCCGAATAGCACAACTATTATCAGAAAAATCATTTGTCTTTTCTCCGGCACATTATATATCAATTCATTCACAGTTGTTTAAAGGAATCTATAAACACGCAGGAAAAGTCAGGGATTACAATATTTCAAAAAACGAATGGGTACTTGACGGAGACAGCGTTATGTACGGTGGCGCTTTTGACCTTATGGCAACTTTGGATTATGATTTTTCTGTAGAAAAAGAATTTTCATATAAAAATTTATCAATTGATGAAATTATAAAACACTTAGCGGTGTTTGTTTCCCGACTTTGGCAAATTCATATTTTCCCAGAGGGCAATACAAGAACTACTGCCGTTTTCTTTATCAAGTATTTGAGAACGTTAGGTTTTGATGTCACAAATGATATTTTTGCCGAAAACGCTTGGTATTTTAGAAATGCACTTGTTCGGGCAAATTATACAAACTTAAAAAAAGGAGTTTATGAAACAACCGAGTTTTTAGAGCTCTTTTTAAGAAATCTATTACTTGGTGAAAAAAACTTGCTTAGAAACCGCGATATGCATATTTCCGGATTGTTATCATCCCCAAAGTGCCAAACAGAGGCTCCAAATGTCACTTTGGATGTCACTTTGGACGAAATGCAAGTTTTAAATCTGCTGAAAAACGACGGAAAATTAACACAGAAAAAAATTGGAGTTCTGATTGGCAAATCAGACAGAACTGTCAAACGAATCACGGCATCACTTGAAGAAAAAAATTACATTGAGCGTGTAAATGGAAAACGCTTTGGATATTGGAAAGTTAACGTTGAATGACACCGAAAAACACACGTAAAACTAAGAAATCGGCAAAGGACCTGAAAATCCTTTGCCGATTGTGCTTTAATTATTTCACTATTCCTCTTACTTCAGATACTCCTCAATAAACATTATAACGCCTGCAGACCAGCCGTGGCAGAAGCTGTGGCGGAAGCCCACGTAGCAGAATGCGCCGTAGTCGCCGTGAAGGTCCTTTTCGCCCTCCTTGGGAAGCTCGTCAATTCTGCTGCTGCCCTCAAGCCACTCCATATTGAAGTCCTCAAAGAAGGTCGTTGCACCGCGGTCAAGCATTGCCCCGTAGTATTCCTTCATTATATTAACGGCAATATCCACACCGCTTGTCTCCGCAATCGCCTTCAGAATAAAGTAGCTCATAAAAGTGGAGAGACCCTTGGCGCCGCCCTCAACAAGCATTGCCGCCTCGTCCTTGCTAAGCTCTCCGTTGGCAAAATATTTAAGGGCCATTACCTGCTTTGCAGTCTTTACGTTCATCTCAACCCTGAGAAGCTTTGCAAGAAGCTCCTTCGTCGCCTCGGTAGAACGTCCAAACTCACCCAACACGTCAATCGCACGCTTGCAGGCCATAATATTTATCGCCCTCACACCTGCCAATTCGTCAGGCTGGTCGTGGGTCGGCCAATCCACAAAGTACATAGGGTAGTTCATGGTGCCGTCGTCAGAAACACAGCCGTTCATCTGGGCCATAAGGCCTTCCATATAGTCAAGCTGCTGCTCAATGTAGTCCTTGCAACCGGTTTTCTTGTAGTAATCTGCGCAAATAATCACCCACCACATTGAATAGGAAGGGAATCCGTTCATCCAGCCCGGCAACGGCGTCTGGTCCTTCACAAAGTCCAAAGACCTCTCGGTAATGAGTTGCCTGCCGTAAATGGTGGTAAAGGACATCGTCTCAGGGTACATATCGCCAATCCACACAAGTCTGTCGCGCTTGATGCCGTCCCAGATATATCCGCTCTGGGCGCACAACGAAACTGTCCTCTTCGCAGTCTCAAAAATCTCTGCAATTCTCTTGTCCCCGCCCTTATACTCGTACACCACGGGAGCCTCAAAAATCTCGCTCACCGCAAGGATACTCTTTATATTAACGACAACGTCATCAAGAAAATCAATTCTCAAAAATCTGAATCCGGTATGGCAAAACGTCATGTCCGAATAGTTCTCAAGGCTCGTATGTATGTCACGAAGGGCATGGTCGTTGCAAGCGCCTTTCTCCCCCAGCTCCGCCGAGGTCTCGCTGACAGACTCGCCAAAGCGAAGTCTTATCCTGCATGGGCCTGACATCGTAAACGTAAGAATCCTTGCGCTGCCGCAAATCTCCTTGCCGTAATCAAGTATAATGTACGCCTTGCCGTTAACGGTGGTAAGTTCGGGCTCCATAAGGCCAATCTGCAACGGCTTCTCATGAAAAAGATTCTCCGCGGCAATGATCTCGCCCTCTGACTTCACTATTCTGCAAGGCAAAAGATGCTCTTTTTTTGTCTGTGATTTCATATCAGCATTTTCCTTTCCAGTGCTTTTAACATATAATACCAAACATATTTATATTTGTAAAGTGTGACAGGGGGCAGCCCCCTGTCACGTTTTTGAAATGATGACAGGGGACAGGTCACTATTCCCTTCCGCCACCGAAGTGCCACCCAAATTTCGCAAAACCCTTTCCCCATAAGGCTTCGCGGCCAATGAGTCAGGGGGCAGGTCCCTGACTCATTGGGAGCCACAGCGTCTGACGCTGTGGC
>JAGAKK010000038.1 GCA_017625675.1 Clostridia bacterium
AGATATAATAATCTCACTGCAATTCATACCATAAACCGTTGCTTTCATCAAAAATGTACTTGTCCATATAATAAATTCTCCAGTATAATATATTCGCACATACGTCGCAGTTCTCCGATTGCCACTCGCTGTTATATCTTGTTATCAGTTTTTCTTGCCCTTGTATTTGCCCTTATCAGCTTCCAAGTGAAGAATAAACATAAGTGAAATCGTATAATAAGTTAAGGTGAGCATTTTGCGATAAACACTTTATTTTCAAAGATTTTGGAGGATTTTATTAAAACCCTGTGAGGGTTAATAACCACTTATAAAATTGTGGTTTTCAAATTCAATATTTTCGGTTTCAAATTTCATATAAAAAACCTCCGCACAATATTACAACGTCATTTTACTGAATTTTTCACAAATTGTCAATAAAAAGGTGAATTTTCACTGAATTTTCACTTTTTTCACATTTCTTCAGCACAGTTTCATGGTACACCCTACAAAAAAAGAGGCCGTTTTCACAGCCTCTCTACGTTATAATCTGAAATTTTTATTTCTTCTTCCTCTTCCTCAGCATCCATACGATATACCCAAGGAAAGCAACTGCCACCAGATACAACGCGATCATAAACACGTTTATCATTGTCGGGTCGATCCCCTTTTTTCCCTTGTTCTCCCCATTGTCGTCACTTCCGGAAGGCGCCGCTGTAGCGTTTGCTGTAGCATTTTCCGTGGCCACGTTATCGGTGGCAGAGGGAGTAACTGCAGGGGCTTCCGTTGCTACGGGAGTTTCGTTTAGAACAGGTGTCACCGTTGGCTCAGGCTCCTCGCCTCTTAACTCTCTCTCGTTGACGTTTTCAAGGAAATCGTTTTTATTGACGTCTTCCCCTACCAGCGTCTTGTAAAGGCCGAAACGCCTCGGAGAATAATTGCCCTTTGACAAAACGCCTGAATTGGCAGAGCTGAGCTTCTCAATATCTGCCGCGGAATTAACGTTCCAGGGGTTGTCCTTGTTGTAGCCGCACCACTTAGAAAACCATGTCCAATGCTGGGACTTGTGTTGTGAAAAGCCCTCCTCGATTGACACCTGAAAGGCAGTCCTGCCGCCGAATTTGTCAAGGATTTTGTTGTCCCAGTCCATTACGATCTCGTTTTCGCCGTAAAGGTGGAGATACACCTTCGGCACGTCCCAGAGGCCGTATTTGTCAGCAGAAGCATTATCGTAGGAAGGGTCGTTGCAAAGGGGCAACGCCTTTATGAGAGCGTCCGTGTACACCATGTGAGCGCCGTGGCCGTACTCTCCTTTAACGTCGTGACCTATTACCACCAAGGGCTTGAAGCGTCTGATGTTTTCCGTCACGTACTTTACGAAATGCGCTTCATTGTATCCTTCGTTTTTGAAGCCTGCATAACCTGCAGAAAGGCTCTCAGAATAGATATCAGGCGCTTTTCCGATAACAGGGTAATTTCTCACCCCTACGTTCCAAAGGCCGTTTAAAAGCTCGTGAGGCCTCTCAGCGGAGTTCAGAGAATGGTCCACCATGTAAACCACCTGAACATCAAGGCCCAGCTCCCCTGCATAATAAGGGAGTATTCCTGCAAAGAAAAGGTGCTCGTCGTCTGAGTGGGTGGAAAGAAGCATAATGTCCGCCTCTTCACAAGGCTTTTCCCACACCTGCACGTCAGAAGGAATTTGCCCCTCACCGAAAACTCTCAGCAAGCTGACCTTGTTCTGAAAATTATTTAAGTTTACGGTAATTTCGTTGCCGCTACAATTAACAAACTCATGGAAGAAACGATCCGCGCCCCCTGTAAAAGAGCCGTTCTCGTCGCTTCCCTGCCACTCACCGGGCAAGTTCTTCCACTCGATATAAATGCCGTTTATCTTTTCGCCGCAAGAAATAACGGTCTTTTCATTGCCGTAAGAAACGTTGCAGGAAGAAGTGAGCTCCTTTGCCGTATTGCCCTCTGCACTCGCAGAAAATACGCCGCAGAAAAGCACCATAATAACAGTCAGCAAGGCCCACAGAAAAAACCTTTTTTTCATAATAATTTGCTCTCCAGCGCCTTGAGTCCGTTGACAGCGTGCAAAACCGCTTCAAGGCTCTCAGCCTTATCAATCTTATCATCTACGAGAGAAAGAATCTCTGCCACTCCGGCAACGCCCTCTTCTCCGTACTCCTTCTCAATAATCTTTAATTTCTCAATCATTCTGAGGCCTGCCGTAATCATTTCAAACCTTACGGAAGAATGAGTACAGGGCGCCTTGCCACGCTTTTCGGGGTACACAAGGTAAAGGTCTCCCGCCGCATACAGACGGTGCTCGCTTGACTCCAGAGGCTCTGCATTGAAGGCGTCAAAGGCCCATCTCAAAAAGCCGTCTGTGTTCCACTTCTTTATGAATAACATTGAGTAAAAGCCCTCGTAAGGTCTGTTCACAAGGGAGCTGTTTTCAGCGCCGCAGGTGTAAAACGTGGTCACAAGGCCCTTTTTGCGACGCTCTGCCGCCCAGGCCTTTACCTTCTCGCACTCCATTCGCACGGAGCAGGAAACTCTTGCAAAGTGGTCAAACAAAGGCTCACACTCAAGGCTGAAAATTGCCAATGACATTTTAAGGCTCTTGCCTTCGCAGTTCTTCACCGACTCGTTAAGCTCCACAACAGCCTTCACAAGCTCAAAAGCACGCTCGTCAATGGAGATATGCACCCTGTCAAAAACACCGGTTTCGTCGCAATGCTCCACAAGGGCTGTGAGAAAAGTCTTCCAGATATACTGCCACTCCTCACTTTCGTGAGAAAGCTCCTTCACCACCACTTCTCCAAGCGCTTCATCATAGTACGTAACGTTGTTTGCCCAGTTGGCAATGGAAAAGCACAGAATCGGGCCGTCAATGCCCACCGATTTATTAAGGGCGATCCACCTGTCAAAATCCTCAAAAGTAAAGGAAAAAGTGCCGTCCTGATGCTTCGTCCACTTAACCATTGACGGGTACGGGTCGGGGGTCTGTGAGTTCCAGGGGTCTTCGTTAATGGTAGTCGTTACGCAGTTTCCGCCGTTTGCCTTGTACAGTCTGAGCTGGGTAAGAAGTTGCTCGTCATATTTCGGGTCAAGTCTTGCCCTGAAAATGCCTTCCTTTCCGCCTTCAAAATACTTCTCAGTGGTAAGGCCGGAATAGTATCTGTTGCTGCTGTAAGGGTACTGCCAGAGCTCAAGCTCAGAGGATACGCCTTTAAAAGTCGCATTAACCACCTTCACCTTTACGTCAATAGCCTCTTCATTATCGCCCAATTTCACGATAACCTTGCCGGTGAAAGACCCTGCGCCGCAGTTTTCAAGGGATTCTGCCTCCACCCATACGGAAACAATCTGCCTGCCCTTAACGTCAACAGGCTCGTCGTTGTAAACAATGTCAGGCACCATAACTTTAATGTCGTGAGCCTCGCAGTTTTTTATAAACTTTGCAGAAACTTTTCCCGAAAAGGTCTCAAAGACTTTCACCTCTACGGAAAGTGCCCCTTCTGCATTCTCCTCTGTGATAACGTCTATCTTTCCGAAAGCTCTGTCGTTTTTCCAAAGAGAGATTTCAAGCTCAGAGGCCTCTCCCTTTTCAAGGAGCTCCCTGTAGTTTTTCTCCAGGGCGTCAATGTCCTTTGGGTAACTGTAATCGTAGCGGCAACCTACCGCGCAAATAAAACCATTTTTCATTACTTAACGTCCTCCAGCATTCCAAGCTTATCAAGCCAATAAATTACGTGAGATGCAAAGCCGTGGCTGCAGCTTGCATAGTCGCCGTCGTTCTCCCAGAGGGTTCCTGTCTGCTCTGCCATATAGTAAAAATAGCCGTCCATATTATCAAGGATTTCCTTTTCGTAGCCGTAGTTCATAAGAAGGTCAAGGCGCAGGTAATTTCCGATAAATGCGTTGGCAAAATATATGTCAGGGTGCTTGCCCGTCTCTTTTCTCTGAGGTCCGAAGTCGTGAAGAAGTGTCTCCCAAAGCTCAGGGTAGGTTTCAGGTGTTGCCACGCCTGTGTGGAATGCATAGTACTGGCAGCTCTCCGTACATTCGCCGGAAAGTACAAGCTCCCCTGCCTCGTTGTAAACCATATTGTCGCAGAAGAACTTGCCGTTAAAGGATTTCTCCCTGATGGTCTGCTCAAGCTTTTCAGCCTCTGAGATAAGGGCGTTGTCGCCGTAAAGCGCCGCAATGGAGCGCTTCATCCTTGCATAAAGCATATTTGAGGGGAAATTGAGATCCTGCACAAGCTCGTTGGACTTTGACCACTCAACGAATACCCAGGACTCCAATTTTTCAAGGAGGCCGTCCTTGTTCTCAAAGGGTCTGAAATATTGAAGCAGGTCGTAAACCTTGCCCTTTGCAGCGTCAATAAGCTCTCTGTCGCCGCTTCTTGCAAGGTATTCTTCAAGCTCCACCACGTACCACATTGCCCAGTTGGGGATAAACATCTCGTCATAGTGGTCTGCAGGGTAACACATGGGGAGCATTCCCTTAGGCAGACACTTGAAGCTTTCAGGCTGCAGGAAGCACTCAAGGAAGTTTCTCTCAACCTCAGATTTTCCTGTGAGGGTATACTCAACTCTTGAGGTAAAGTAGCTGTCGCAGAGCCAGCCGCCCCTCTCTCTGGAAGCGCAGTCCATATATATGTCGCAGGTGTTCTGACGGAAGGTTTCCACAGCCGCATCAAACACCGCTTTTATCTTTTCATTGTCGGTAACTACTCTCTTCTTAGGCATATAGAAGCCTACGCGTCTTACGTGAACGTCGGAAACGGTGGCCTTGCTTCCCATTACCACGATTCTCAGGTACTTGTAAACGTAGGGCTCGTAGGTAAGGAGCTTGTACTCGCCTGCAGGGAGCTTCCACATTACTACACTTGACGTGCCAAGGCGCAGGAAGTTCAGTTTGTTCGGATCCTTGTCCTTTATGGTTTCGTCAAAAAGGGCGTAAACCACTGCATCCTTTTCACACTTGATATTAAAGCCTATAAGACCGCACTTGTTTCTTCCCATGTTGTAAACTGCGTGGCCGTTTTCAGGAATCTCAACAGTATTGTCCTCTGCGGAAAGTTTTTTCACCTCGTATGAGTCTGCAGAAAAATCAAGCTTTTCAGCCTCCCAGGTACTGCAGATTTCAAGCTCGTCAATCTTGAAGCCTTTGAGTCTGGGACCGATATTGTGAATTGCTCTGTCAACAAAATATTGCTCCTTTTCGGAAACCGTAGTATTACCGCGGCACTCAATTGCCTCTGCAAGCTCTTTTTCATAAGCAGGATAGAATATGCCTCTCTCAACGAAAACCTTTTCCTCTTCATCCGCCAATGCCAATTTAAGAGGCTTTGTAAAATCACTCTTGTTATTAAAGTCGTAAACCTCTGCAAAATTTCTCTGGAAAGAATAACGCTGTATCTTCTGCACACGCTCATTGTAGCGGTAGCCTGTAAACTCATTGTCGCCGCCAATACCTGTACTCACGATAACGTCGTCGCCTTTCACAATCTCTGCGCAAAGGAAAGGAGGCACGTCAATCCAGTAAAAACTGTTGTTATTGTAGCCTGCCACAACGATATCAATTACGTTTTCGCCGTCCTTCATATTATCAGACAGGGAATACTCGTCCACACGGTAATATCCGTGGCCTGCTCTGGCAGGACCCATTGCAAGGAATTCACCGTTAATTTCTATGCGAAAAGCACTGCTGCCTGCAAGGCGAAGCGTAAGACCCTCAGCCTTTTCCACAACAGCCCTGAACACAACGGTAATGTTCATCTCTTTTTTGTACTCCTCTGCCCAAACCGGAACAGCCTTTTTAAATTCAACTTTTTTACTGAGCATTGTTATTTACCCCTTTTCCTTTTTTTATCGTATCAATTATTTTCTTTACAAATTTCTCAATCAGTTTCACCGCTGAGTTAACGATAAACTTAATTAACTTCACCGCTCCGTCAGTAGCGTAATGTATCGCAGTTGCCGCCGCAAGGGACAATGAGAACTGTATCAGAAGGTACACGAGATATCTCCAGATATTGTCCATCCACGCAAAATTAAAGAACTCCGCTGTAAGGGACTTGATGGGAACGTGCACCATATAAAACTCAAATGACACCGTGGATAAAAAGTCTATAAAATGAAACTTTCCTGCCGTTTCTCTCTTCGTCTTTCCTGCATCAAAGCAAAGTACGAAAAACGCAGTACAGAGAATATAAATACTCGGCAAAATATATCTGTACACAAACATATTGTGAGCCGTATTCATAAAATAAATATAGCAGTTATCCGCAACCAGGGTGATAATAAGGGCAGCGGCAATAAACCTGAACATGTAATTCCAACGTCTTTCCTTGCCGTCCTCTTTTTTCGTATCAAGCTGGGTTCTCATCAACGCAAACAGACAGGCTGATATAATTATATCAAGATTTCCTACAACGCTAACGTACGTATCTGCGTACCAGCTGTAATCGTTGTTGTACATATAAAGTCTGAGGCCAAGTCCCATAGCAATTACAACGCCGCACAGCACCGCAGTAAGGACTCTCTGTTTTTTAAGCGGAATGCACACCAGGGCAATAAGAGGCATCAACAAATAGAGCTTCATAATCGTGGACACAAACCACAAAGAACCTATTGCCGCAATATACGAGCCTGTTCCGTCAAAATTAAATGTGAGCAAATTCGTAAGCTCCTTCGGACTCGCATTTTCGTTAAGGCCTATCATTTCATGGGCAAGCCAGATAACGAGATAATAGGAAGGCGCAATTTTTACAAACCTTGCCCACCAGAATTTAAGAATACCTTTCACTGTAAAAGGGTATTTTCCGGTATGAAAACCCTTGCAAAGAAAGTATCCGGAGATAAAGAAGAATATCCACACACCTGCCCAGGCCGGAGTCCTCAGCAAGAACTTTGCGGGCTCTTCCAGCGCATAAAAGTTTGTCACGGCAACGTGGAGAATAAAAACCATAAGCATTGCCAGCACTCTTATGTAGTTAAGAGGATCACCGAAGTACGGTTTTCTCAGGTCGTTTTTCATACACGGACCACCCTCTTTCTGTTAAAAATTATAAAGAGAACGATGCCGCCAACGGCGCACACAGCCACCGCGCCAAACAGAATAAAATTAAAATTCACAACGATAAATGCCTTTGAAAAAACTCCCGGCTTTTTCACAGACTCTTCACCGAAACGAAGGTTTCCGTCTGCCTCGCAAATATACTTTGAAAGACTGTATTCTTCTGAAAGGTCAATGTGATAATAAATTCTGCCCAGGTAGTTGTTCATTTCGTTACAAAAGGCCTGATCAAAGGCAATGCCCTTAGTGGAATAGCACTTGTCCTGATATCCCTTGAAGCTCTCTTTGCACACTTCACCGTTTGTGTAGCAATGTATAATGGAATTTGCCGTATATCCGCACACCGGAAGCACACTTTCAGGGTTGTCGTACCAGCAGTTAATTACACTGCCTATAAAATTGTCTACGATGCCGCCGCCTCTTGAAGCCTTAACTTTGGCCTTGCTGTAGCAATTTATCACGCAAGCACTTGACGCCGCAGCGTGGGATGCAAAACTTCCGCAACAAGCGCCTGAAATCTCGCCGCTTTCTATCCCCAGATTCATTACCATACCGCCAAGCTGAGCAAAAAGGCCGTTGTTTTTCTTTCCCTCTTTGCAGTTTATGACAAGGTTGCTGAGAGTGTGGCCTCCGCCGTCATACACACCGAAGAAATAATTGCCGCTGCCAAAAATTCCGATAGGTGTAAAAGGCACGTTATTAAGGTCAATATCCTCCGCCTGAATTACAAGACGGTCCTTGAAATCATCGCCGCCGTTAACGGCTTCCGAAAATGCTATAAGATCCTCTGCGCTCCTTATGTACAATACGTCACGGTCTGAAGCTGCCGAAACAACGCTTCCAACCGGCAAAACCGATGTCGCAACGCATACAATACTAAGCAACAATAATGCAAAGCCCTTGCCAAATCTCCTCATAAATCCCTCTCCTTAAAAATCAAACAATGTAAGAGAATCGTCCTCAGGAAGCCCCTCAAGAACTCCTTCTTCTCTCAGAATCTCTATTACCGCTTTATTTGCGCCGGAACGAATTCTCACGTCCTCAATACTCTCATAAGGACCGTTGCCGTCATCTCTTGCCTCCATTAAGGCTTTGGCCGCATTGACGCCAAGACCTGCCAGCGCCGCAAAGGGCGGTCTTATCTTTCCGTTCTCAGGTACGAACATTGTGGCGTGCGATTCATAAAGATCAATAGGCAAAAACTCAACATGCCTTGCATACATCTCCATAAGCTGCTCGTACACCGTAAGCTGGGCCTCTTCCTTGGCAGACATCTCCCCTCGTTTCAGGTCCTCCATACGCATATACGCCTTGTCAACGCCGTGTATCATGTACATGGCATCAAATTCGTCCAGTTTAATAGTAAACCTTGTGGCATAGTAAGCCACGGGGTAATAAACCTTGTACCAGGCAATACGCACGGAAAGCATCGTGTAAGCAACGGCGTGGGCTTTAGGGAACATGTATTTTATCATCTTACAGGACTCAATGTACCACTCTGGAACTTCCCATTTACGCATCTCCTCTTCCCACTCAGGCTTCAGGCCCTTACCTTTACGCACGCTCTCCATTATCGTAAAGGACAATTTCTTATCAAGACCCATCTTGATGAGATAGAGCATAATATCGTCACGGCAACAGATCGCCTCAGAAAGAGTACATTTGCCCTCCTGAATAAGGGTCTGGGCATTTCCCAGCCATACGTCTGTACCGTGGGAAAGTCCTGAAATTCTGATAAGCTCGGAAACGGTGGTGGGCCTTGTGTCAAGAAGCATTTGCTTTACAAAACTCGTACCAAACTCTGGGATACCGAGAGTACCTACTTCAATCTTTATTTTCAGCTCGTCAGGGTCCATTTCAAGGGCATCCGGGGAGCTGAAAAGGGACATTACCTTCTTCTCGCCGAGAGGAACGTCCAGGGGCGATATGCCTGTAAAGTCCTCCAGATATTTAAGTATAGCAGGACCGTCGTGGCCCAGAATGTCAAGCTTCAGAATATTGTCGTGGAGGAA
The DNA here is from genome assembly GCA_017625675.1 of Clostridia bacterium. Taxonomy (GTDB): domain Bacteria; phylum Bacillota; class Clostridia; order UBA1212; family UBA1212; genus RGIG8523. The sequence continues at coordinate 9,084 of JAGAKK010000038.1, forward strand.
GTGGTAATCAAAGTGGGTGGTAATGGTATCTGAATCCACCGCCTCGGCAGGGTGTTGAATAGGTGTAAAATCATATATTTCCTTGTCCCTTGGGATTACCATAATACCGCCGGGGTGCTGACCCGTAGTTTTCTTTACTCCCTCAAAGCCGCTGGCAAGGCGCTTGATTTCAGTTTCCGATGCAGACCTTCCCGTAGTTTCAAGATATTTCTTTACGTAGCCTTGTGCAGTTTTCTCAGCAAGGCCGGAAATAGTACCTGCGCGGAACACGTAGCCCTTGCCGAAAAGCACTTCCGTATATTTGTGAGCATTGGACTGATCACCCGGAGCAAAGTTCAGGTCAATATCCGGAACCTTGTCGCCTTCAAAACCAAGGAAGGTCTCAAAGGGTATGTCAAAACCATCTTTAACAAGAGGCTTGTGGCAATTCGGGCAGTCCTTGTCCGGCATATCGCAGCCTGCCTCGTACTCCTGCTTGAAGAAAAACTCCTGATAGAAGCAATCCGGGCAACGATAATGGGGCGGCAAAGAGTTAACCTCCGTAATTCCCGACATATACGCCGCAAGGGACGAACCTACAGAGCCTCGTGAGCCTACCGTATATCCGTTTCGTGCAGACTCTGCCACCAGCTCCTTCGCAGTGATGTACATGATAGAGTAACCGTTGTCGATAATGGCATTAAGCTCTCTGTCAAGTCTTGCAAGTATGTGCTCAGGTATGGGGTCGCCGTAGGTAGCCTTGGCCTTCTCGTAGGAGCTTTCACGAAGCTTCTCATCAGAGCCCTCGATAACAGGAGGAAAAAATCCGTCCGGCACAGGTCTTATGCGCTCAATCATATCTGCAATTTTATTCGTATTTTCAACCACGACTTCGTATGCCCTGTCGCCTAAATAGTCAAACTCCGCAAGCATCTCCGCCGTAGTTCTGAGGTACAAGGGAGGCTGCTGCTCTGCGTCCCTGTAGCCTTGTCCCGTCTGCATTACCGCACGATAAATAGCGTCCTCAGGGTCAAGGAAGTGCACGTCACAGGTCGCAACAGTCATTTTACCCAGCTTGTCTGCCAGCTCCACGATCTTCTTGTTGCACTCTTTAAGCTCACGCAAAGATGACACAACGCCCTCTCTTATGAGGTACATATCGTTTTCCACCGGCTGTATCTCAAGGTAATCGTAAAATGACGCCATCTCAAGGAGTTTTTCCTCAAACTCGCCTCTTACAAGGGCATGGTAAAGCTCACCCTCGGAGCAGGCGCTTCCCACGATAAGACCTTCTCTGTGTGCCTCCAGCTCAAAGCGGGGTACTCTTGGTCTTTTGTAAAAATAATTAAGATTAGACTTGGAAATAAGTTTATAAAGATTTTTAAGGCCAACCGTGTCCTTAACCAGCAGGATGCAGTGCCAGGAAGGTATATTCTTCGCCTCTTCCTTGGTAACCTCTCCGGGCTGGTCAGTAAGATAGCACTCCATTCCGTAGATAATCTTTATGTCGCTTTTGAGCTTTTTCGCCGCATTAAACACGTCGGGATATGCCTGCACCACACCATGGTCGGTAATGGCCACAGCAGTATGACCCCAATCAACAAGCCTTTTCACCAATGCAGGCGGCCTTGTAATAGCGTCCACCGCGCTTAACGTAGTGTGAAGGTGAAGCTCTACTCGTTTTACCTCGGCATTGTCCTTTCTGACCTCAGGCTTGTACTCTACCGCGCTTCTCACTCTCAGGGTAACGTCCCTTATGTACTTGTCATATTGTATCTCGCCGTACAATTTCAGGTGTTTTCCTGCCTTAAAACGGCTGCTTACAAAGTCCATATCCTCTTCGTCAAAGAAAAATCTCGCTGAAATAGAATAAGTTCCGTCGGTAACGTCTACCATTGCAACGTAAGAACCGCTGGGAATCTGCTTGGACTCAAATCCGAACACTCTGCCCTTTACGGCAACAATTCCTGAGTCCATAGTAATAGCATTCATTTTCGTGATAGGCGCAACTATCTCATCACCGATAATGATGTCGCCGCCGTTGGAGTCCTTTCGGAGCTCCTCGCCCTCTGCAGGTGTAAGTCTTCTCTTTTTCTTTGAGCCCTTGCCCATATAAGTATCTCCGCCGGCTCTTCTGGGGGCGCCACCGCCGCCGTTTCCGCCGCCGTACACCTTCTGATAGTCGCTGTTATATTTAGCCTGGGGATTTGCCGCAGCCTTGGCGCGTCTTTCAGCCTGCGCTCTCTCATATTCTTCCATAGAGAAGTTTACCTTCGCAAAGGAGTCCTCGTCGTACACAGGCGCGCCGTCATTGTCAGCAGCAACCTCGCCGCCTTCTCCGCCAAGCACCGCCGACAATATTTTCCTGTCCGCAGACCCTCCGGCATTTTCCGCCTCGCTGAAATAAAGAGGTGTTTTTTCACTTCGGTCCTTAATTCCGCGGATTTTCCCTCCGCCCTTTCTCACGGGAGCGCCGGTTCCGCTGAATTCAACACTTATATATCGTCCCCAAAGCTCATCAATATAATTTACCAAGGACTCTCTTACACGCATTCTTTCAAGCACCGGTATAGAGCCCTCAGGAACGCCTATCATAATTTCATCATCAAAAAAGACGCATTCTGCAACATTTAAAACTGCCCAGGCGCCTATATGGTGCTCTTTCACGTATTCAAGCATACTGTGCCAGAGCATTTTCCTGCCCCGCTCATTTCTGATAATATCTTCATAAGGGCAATTACACTTAAAATTAAACTCAAGGTCCGCAGCCTGTATAGACTCCTTCACAGACTCCGCAAACTGCTTCACGTCCTCATACATCACAAAATCATTGCAACGCAAATTAAGAACAAAAGTCTTTGACTCCTGGTCTATTTTTACATTTTCGATTTTTATGTTACCATTTCCAATCATACATATTCCTCCCGCCGTGATAAGATATTTTATTTATCATAACAACTTATCCGTACCAAAACAGGTACTTTCGGCGGCATTTTTTTCCTTTCGCCATTCTTTGTATATTTTATCACATTCCGGTAATTCTTGACAACCCCTTTCCACAGGTGATACGATAAAAGCAACTATACTGTTTAATACCGCTGCTCTGCATCTCAGAAACCGACAATTCATGTGCCGCCCGCTACGCCTCTTTCTCAAGTTTCGGAATCTTCACGATAATATGTATAGTCGTTTTGACAATACTCTCCAACAAAAATACCTGCTTATTGAGGACTTCAACCCAATAAGCAGGCATTATTATTTTGATGATAATTCAAAACGACCTTCCGCCGTGGCTTCTGCCTCCGCCGCCACCGCTTCTGCCTCCCGAAGACGTATCCTTCGGGCGCGCAGTCCTTGTAACAGTCTGGTACAGGTAGATGTCATTCTGAAGATTAAGCTTCATACTGCCCGGCTTTACATACCCTTGAGCAGAGCGTTTAAGCGCCACCGATTTAAGCTGAGCCTTCATTGACCCTGTAACAATAAGCGCCGCAACAGCGCCGATACCGAATGCCACCACAAGTCCAAACAGCCCGACTGTTTTGTCGTCAACGATTGACGCCTCGCATTCCTTGGCAAAGGTCTTGCAGGCCTGATAATACTCCCCTGACGACATATAACCGTACATTTCATCAAGTATGTAATCCCGGTCAGCTTGCATAAGCTCGTCGCCGTAGCCGTTGCCGAGAATATCGTAATACCTGGGTCCCATACTTATGGTGAGCATTATACCATCGCGGGTTTCCCCGTATCCAAAGCCGTTCTCGTCATAAAAGGAATCTGCAAAGGCCTCTGTAATCGTAGCCTTTTCTTCTTCACTGTAATAATAATTTTCACTTTCATCAAGTACCGTTGTCACAATTACAATATCACATTCACGCTTCTCGCTTATCTTGTCAAGGAGCTTTAACAGATCTTCTTCCTCAGAGTCTGTAAGGATATCCGCGTAGTCAGTGAGTCGCTGTTTTCCCGATTGTGTTTCTGCGCGGGCATCAACCGAGGCAACCGTTACGAAAGAAAGCATCAGAATCATTGTCAATACAATATTTCTTGAAACATAAAGAAATTTTTTCACAACGCCACCCCCTTACATTATCGTGAAAAGCCACATAAGGGCGTAAATTGCCGCGCCGCAACCAAGCATTATGCCAAGGAACCATCTCCAGAAGGCTTTTTTATCCATCGGCAGATTTCCCACAAATTTTCCGGTCTGTCCGTTCATTGCAAAGGTGTACTTTTCGCCGTTCCAGGTGGTATTAAGAATCCATACCGGGAAAAGAGCATATCTCGCCTTGCCGTTTTCGATCTGGACGCTTGTGTTTTCCGGTATTACGGTATTGTAACCTACAACAGTGCTCCTGAACTGCTCCTCAGTGCTCTGCCTGATTCGCTCATTGGCTCTTGAAACACTTTCCTCAGCCGTCACGTCGTAACGGTCTGCAAGATATCCTGCAAGGTACGCCGTCTGAAAATCCTTTGCCCCTGAGTAATCAAAGGGCTCAATAGACTCCATAAGGGCGTCATCCATTTTCGATGAACCATCTACGGGAATTTTCTCAAAGGACAAATTTCCAAAGCGCTGAACGGCATAATAAGAAGTCTGGGTATAGTTGTAATTGCTGTCGCTCCAGACTCTGACCTTTGTAGCGCGGTATCTTATCTGGGCATCTGCATCTCCGTCAAAAAGCCAATACGGCACGTAAACACTCTTTATTTCGTCAATGTGATTCTGGTCTTTAAAGACCTTGGGGAGAAGCCTTTTCCCTGTGAGATGCTTTGAAAACGCCGCCTTTGCAGCCTTTTTGTCAAACTTAAAGGGTATCACGTAATCCGGCTTGACGTCGCCGCCCACCTGACCTGAAAAAACAACCGGATTGTCACAGTAGGGACACTTGCAGGCAGCCGCAGTTTCATCACCGATAATTTCACCGCCGCAGGAGTCACAGACGTATACGCGAAGGCCTTCCGCCTCCTCTTCCGTCCACTCTTTTCCACCTGTTTCCCACTTTATATCCTCTTGCTTTTCTGCTTTCAGAGCCTCGTCAAGCTTTTTCACAGCCTCCATTTCAAACTCTGTGTCGCAATAAGGACACTTCATTTTCTGGATGCCGCTGTCAAACTCTATAGCGCCGCCGCAACAGGGACATTTATATTCAATGATTTCAGACATCAATATGCCTCCATTCAAAATATCGGTGCGGCAAAAACCACCGCACCGACCTTAATTAACAGTTTAACAATTACTTCGCGTCATTTCCGTCAAAAACATCGCCGCACTCAGGGCAGAACTTAGGAGGGTTCGCAGGGTCCTCAGGCTTCCAGCCGCACTTGTCACACTGATAAAGAGGTGCGCCCTCAGGCTTTTTGCTTCCGCACTCTGAACAGAATTTGCCCTTGTTTACTGCGCCGCAAGAACAGGTCCAACCCTCAGCCGCAGGCTTGGGAGATCCGCACTCCATACAGAACTTGCCTGTATTCTCAGCGCCGCAAGCGCACTTCCAAGCGCCGGCCGCAGCCTTTGCTTCTGCCTCAGCCTTCTTCTGTGCTTCCTGCTGCTGTCCCATCGCAAAAAGCTGTCCGGGATTCATTGCATTACCGCCTGCATTCATTGCCATACCCATTCCCATAAAGCCGGTCATAGCGCCTGCAGAGTTTCCTGCCGCAGTTTTCATCGCCTCTGCGTTGGCCTCTACCATAGCAGCCCCTGCCATATTGAGATTTGTGTACATAGCAGTCTTCTGAGCGGTCTTGAGCAGCTCCTGATCCTCTTCGGTAAGGGTGGGAGGATTCATGTCAACCTTCACTACCACAATACCTCTGTCGCCCCATTCGGATGCAAGCTCCTCGTTAAGGTGCTGTTCAAGCTCCTCGCTGTGCGCAGGAATCTGGTTAGGTCTAAGTTCAAGATTTGAAAGTTTCGCAAGAGCAGGGCCCAATGCGCTGATAAACTCAACCTTCATAGTAGGAAGTATAGCCTCAGTTTCGTATGCCTCCTCCACGTTTCCGCAAAGTCTTGTGTAGAACTTCAACGGGTCTGTTATCATAAAGGAATAAATACCGTTGCAACGAAGCGACACGTCAACGTCAAAGTTCGCTCTCGTATCAACTACTCTGAAAGGCACGGGATTTGCTGTGCCGAATTTATTTCCGATAATTTCCTTCGTGTTGAAATAATAAACTCTCTGGTCTTTTCCCGTGTCACCGCCAAAGGTAAAACGCTTGCCAACAGCCTTAAATGTTTCAACAATGCTCTTTCCCAGACTTCCGGCAAAGATGGACGGCTCCGTAGAGCTGTCGTACACAAACTCACCGGGCTCCGCGCAAACCTCAACGATTTTTCCCTGCTCAACAATAATCATACACTGTCCGTCTGCCACCGCAACAACAGAACCGTTTGAAATGATATTGTCCTCGCCCTTTGTATTAGAAGATCTGGAAGAAGTTCTCTTTCTTCCCTTCACCATCAGATATTCATTAGAAATCGAATCACAATAGAAAAATTCCTTCCACTGATCCGCCAAAACGCCGCCAACGGCGCCAATACCAGCTTTAATAAGTCCCATGTCAAAAAACTCCTTTCGCTCTAAAAAAGTCCGATAATTAATTATACATCAAAGGCCTCCGTATTACAACAATTTTTTTGAGTCAGTAACTTGCCCCCTGACTCACTTTCTTAATTTTGAGTCAGTGACCTGCCCCCTGACTCACTTTCTTAATTTTGAGTCAGTGACCTGCCCCCTGACTCACGATTCTGACTCACGGTTGTAATTATGTAATAAATATTATATAATAGGTCTGGTTATAACAAAAATACAT
>JAGAKK010000039.1 GCA_017625675.1 Clostridia bacterium
AGCTATTGAAAAATATATAAAATATTACAATGAAAAGAGAATCAAAGAAAAGCTTGGATGGATGAGTCCGGTGCAATATCGGCTCACTGCTGTGGCTGCATAAAACAGTCATAAGGCAGAATTAATAAAAGTCCAACTTTTGGGGGGCAGGTCACTGCCCCCTGACTCACTGCGAAAAAGCCCTTAGTTATGAGGTTTCGGCTTTTAAAAGTGGCACTTCGGTGCCGCTTTTGAGTCAGGGGGGCAGGTCACTGACTCATTCCCTTGTTTTTTACAGCAATTCATTGTATAATGATTCCAACAGTAAAAAAGGAGCATTTACCACTATGTTTACAAACAAAGACAACATTATGCAAAACGAACCCGTATATCCCCTGCTGGAAAAAGACGGCACGTTTACGCCGTTGGGATTGCTTTTCCCTATAAAAGAAATAATAAAAGTCACCGACTCCGCTTTTGAAAAAGAATACATTGAAGGCGTTGACTACGAATTAACCAGTGACGGTCTTCTTAAAATAATCGTTGGCGGCGCAATTCCCTGTGTCCCTTACGGCGCCTATTACCCTGATGAGCTTGTCCCCGGGGAAGCCTTTGGAAGAACCGGAGGCGGCCTTATTATGTTCAGCGAGGACGGACGTTTTCACAAGAGCCAGATTGCCGTAACGTATAAATACGACGGACAATGGGACGGACCGTTGCCTGAAAATCAGAGCAAAAAAATCAACAGATTTCTGGAGAAAGCAGAAAAAAAAGATGCGGTTACAGTGCTATTTTACGGTGACAGCATTACCGTTGGCGCAAATGCCAGCAGCTTTATGGGGCTTCCTCCTTACTCAAAAACCTGGACTGAACAAGTCACGGAAGTCATTGAGAAAAAATATGACAACCATAATATAAAATACGTAAACACCGCCGTTGGCGGCACCACCAGCGATTGGGGCCTTCAAGAGGCCAATGAAAGAGTTTTCCCTTACCAACCCGACGTTATGTTCCTTGCCTTCGGTATGAACTGCGGCGGCGCTGTGACTCCTGAAGGATTCAAGGAAAATCTTAAGGGAATAATCTCTGTAGCAAGAGAAAGCAACCCCAAATGCGACGTCGTTCTCATATCAACCAGCCTTCCGAACAAAGACGTGGCAGGCTTTATGGGAATGCAGCCCCTTTACATTGAAAAGATAAGAGAAATTGCCGAAGAGCTGGACCACGTTGCCGTGGCGGATATGACGGGTATGCACCAATATCTCCTGACAAAAAAGAGATTTTGCGATATGACAGGAAACAACGTAAACCACCCCAACGACTTCCTCGTTAACGTGTATGCAGACACAGTTATCAAGACGATATTATGATTAATCAAGGACAATGCCAACATGAAAAATGACTTTTTACCCATAAGCAAAGAAGATATGAAAGCACGGGGCTGGGACTTCGTGGATTTCACCTACGTTATCGGCGATGCCTATGTGGATCACTACTCCTTCGGGCCTGCTGTCATAAGCAGAATCCTTGAAAAGAACGGTTACCGTGTGGGAATCATTTCCCAGCCTGACTGGAAGAAAAAAGAGAGCATTGACGTTTTTGGCAGACCTCGCCTCGGCTTTCTCGTATCAGCCGGCAATATGGACTCAATGGTAAACCACTATACCGTTGCAAAGAAAAAAAGAAGCAGTGACGCATACACGCCGGGAGGCATTATCGGGAAACGACCTGACTATGCCACGGTAGTATATTCAAATCTCATAAGGCAGACCTATAAGGACGTTCCCATAATCATCGGCGGTGTCGAGGCAAGCCTTCGAAGAATGGCGCACTACGATTATTGGTCAGACTCCTTCAAAAGGTCAATACTTTTAGACTCTCAGGCAGACCTGCTCCTTTACGGCATGGGCGAAAAAAGCATAGTTGAGGTAGCAGATGCCTTGGCAGGAGGACTTCTTGCAAAGGATATCACATATATTAAAGGCTCTGTTTACAAGGCAAAGTCCTTGGAAAACCTTCACGAGGATTACATCATTCTCCCTGATTTTACGGAAATGAAGGAAGACAAAAAGCGCTACGCGGAGAGCTTTTCACTGCAATACGAAAACACAGATCCTTTCACCGCCAAAAAACTTGCAGAGCCCTACGGAGATAAATTATTCGTAATTCAGAATCCTCCTCAGGAACCCCTTACAGAGGATGAATTTGACGAAGTCTGCGAGCTCCCGTATATGAAAAACGCCCACCCCTCTTACGATAAAGAAGGAGGCGTTGCAGCTCTTCCCGAGGTAAAATTCGGGCTCTCATCAAACAGAGGGTGTTTCGGCAGCTGCAGCTTCTGTTCCATTGCTTTCCATCAGGGAAGAATACTTCAGACAAGAAGTCACGACTCCCTTATCAGAGAAGCCCAGGCCTTCAAAGATGACAAGGACTTTAAGGGATATATCCACGACGTCGGCGGCCCAACCGCCAATTTCAGACACCCTGCCTGCGAAAAGCAACTGACCCACGGCGCATGCAAAAGTCGCCAATGCCTTTTCCCTACGCCCTGCAAAAATCTCCGGGCAGATCACAGCGACTATATGAAATTGCTGAGGAAGCTAAGGGCATTGCCCCATGTAAAAAAAGTTTTTGTAAGGTCAGGCATACGCTTTGACTACATTATGCAAGACCCTAAATGCAATTCAGTTCTTAAGGAGCTTTCGGAGCACCACATCAGCGGACAGATGCGCGTTGCCCCGGAGCACATTTCCGACACGGTGCTTCACTACATGGGAAAACCTCAGAGCAGCGTCTACAAGGCCTTCGTAAAAAAGTTTCAGGATATTAACGGCAATAAACAGTTCGTTGTCCCCTACCTTATGTCCTCCCATCCGGGTTCTACCCTTAAAGAGGCAATAAAGCTGGCAGAATATCTCCACTCCATCGGCCACACCCCGGAGCAGGTTCAGGACTTCTACCCCACACCCTCCACGGTATCCACCTGTATGTACTACACAGGCTACGACCCACGGACAATGAAGAAGGTATACACGCCAAGGGACCCCCACGAAAAGGCGATGCAAAGGGCGTTAATGCAGTACAAGCTTCCCCACAATTACAAGCTTGTAAAAGAAGCATTGATTACGGCAGGCCGAGAGGACCTTATCGGCTTTGACAAAAAATGCCTGATAAGACCGGAAAAGGGAGCGCCTCCCCAAAAGCGATTCACACCGCATTCAACTCCAAGAAAAAAACACAAGAAATAAAAAATGCACCCGAGAACCTTTCAGAAGATTCCCGGGTGTTTTGCTTTAAATAAAACTGCAAATATTGATTATTTTGTAGCTTTTGTATTCTCTTCATCAGAAACAGGCTTCTGGATCTCGCGGATAGCCCAGCTCTTGAATTCAATGAGAGTATTGTCAATAGAGGACTGAATAGTGATGGTGTCGTCCTTGATATTAATGATCTTTCCGCAGATACCGCCAATGGTAACAACGTCCACACCGAGAACGATACTGTTCTTCATCTCTTCCTCTTCTTTTTTGCGCTTTTTCTGAGGTCTGAAGATAAGGAAGTAGAACATAGCGCCTATAAGTACCACGTAAACCAGAAGCATGATAATCTGCTGTGAACCGCAACCGGGGTTCTGGGCCGGTCCATCTGCACCGGCTGTAGCAGAAGCTATAGGAGCAGCGCTCTCTGCAAAAGCAAACAAGCAGGACTGTGTCACCAAAAGCGCCACAATAGTAATAATCGCAATAAGCTTTGTTTTAAATTTCATAATATTTTTCACCTTTCTCCGACAATTTCCGCCGGTCAAAAATAAACAATTTAATTAATCAGCACCTTCTGCCGCCCAGCTTCTCATAAAACTCTGCGCGGAAATCAAGGAATCTGTCTTCCATTATAGCACTTCTTATATCTTTCATCAAGTTAATTAAATAATATAAATTGTGAAGCGTCACAAGTCTCAGACCATACATCTCCCCTGCCTTGAGAAGGTGTCTTATATATGCCTTTGTGTGATTTTTACATGCAGGACAATTACACTCAGGGTCAATAGGCGTATAGTCGTGAGCATATTTTGCATCTCTTACAATAACTCTTCCCCGTGACGTCATAGCCGTACCGTTTCTGCCTATTCTGGTAGGAAGAACACAGTCAAACATATCAATTCCGCGAAGTGTTCCCTCTATAAGGTAATCAGGGCTACCCACACCCATAAGGTAACGGGCTTTATTGACAGGAAGCTCCGGCACAGTCTCCTCCAGCATCTGATTCATAAGCTCTGCAGGCTCACCTACGCTGAGGCCGCCTATTGCATATCCGGGAAAATCCATTGCCACAAGATCCCTTGCAGAACGTTTACGAAGGTCACCGTACATACCGCCCTGAACGATTCCGAACAGCGCCTGCTTGTCCGTGTTCTTGTGAGCCTCAAGACATCTCTCAGCCCAGCGGGTTGTTCTCTCCATAGAATTCTTTGTATATCTTCTGTCCGCAGGATAAGGACAGCACTCATCAAAGGCCATTATTATATCCGCGCCAAGGGCATTCTCAATCTCCATAGCGTACTCGGGAGAAATAAAAAGCTTAGAGCCGTCAAGGTGGGATCTGAACGCAACACCCTCCTCCGTAATTTTACGGAGCTTGCTAAGGGAAAAAACCTGAAATCCGCCGCTGTCCGTAAGGATGGCTCTGTCCCAATTCATAAAACCGTGAAGACCGCCTGCCTCTTTCACAAGCTCATGTCCCGGTCTTAAAAACAGGTGATACGTATTTGAAAGGATAATACCTGCATTCATATCTCTCAGCTCGTCAGGAGAAATTCCCTTAACGGAGGCCTGAGTTCCCACAGGCATAAACACAGGAGTTTCAATAATGCCGTGAGGCGTGTGAAGCCTTCCAAGCCTTGCTCCTGATTGCTTACATTGTTTGATTAACTCATATTTAACTGCTGACATTTATTTCCTGCCTTTCAGAAACTATTTACAAGTTAATAGTATATACGAAACCGCATAAAATTTCAACAACAATAACGCAGGAGATTTTCTCCCCTGCGTTAATTAGCAATTTACTAAAACATAGCAGCGTGTTCACTGACCTACGGGAACAAACTCCACCTTTAATTTCATACCCAAACCCTCTGCCAATCTTTGCAAAGTCCTCAAAGAAGGATTAGCATTACCATTCTCCAGTTTGCTGATGTCAGCCTGCGCAATACCCGTTCGCATTGCCAGCTCCTTTTGCGTCAGTCCCGCCGCCTTTCTGGCATCCAACATCGCTTGAATAATTGAAAATTCCACCTCAAGTGCATCATATTCTTTTTTGAACTCTTCATTTTCAAGTTGTTCTTTCAAAAAATCCTTGTAATTTGTCATATCATTTTCCCTCTCTGTTTAAAAACTCATTACGATACTTTCTTGCAATCTCAATTTCATTTTTAGGAGTCTTCTGTGTTTTCTTTATAAAACCATTTGTAAGGACTATTTTTTTACCGATTACGAAAAAATACAACACTCTGGATATATTTGAACCGCACTTTGCTCTGATTTCAAATATTCCATCAACAAGGTGCTCAGAATACGGCATTCTCAAAGCCGTTCCATTCTTTGCGAGCAGGTCAATCGTTCGCAATAATCTCGCCCTCATTTTATCGTCAACGGACAAAAGAAATTCTTTGACAGGTTCTTTTCCATCCGGCTTATCATAAAAAACAATCTCAAACTCCTGCATGCGTAGTGTCTCCTAAAAATATGGGATTTATCCCTTGCTTTTAATATATGTGATTTATCCCATATTGTCAATAGTTTGACAATAGATTTTCACGTTTTTCTCCTTTTATCTCATAAGTCCAACACATTAAGGCTCATATAATCAAACAGTTTAGTCTTTACAAAATAATACCAATCGGTTGTAAGTTATCGATTGGTATTATTGTATATTATTCATTTACTTCTTTATAAGATATGTGACCAGAATTTCATTTATACTATAAACATCGCATCACCAAAGGAAAAGAATCTGTAACGCTCCTTAATTGCCTCCTCATAGGCATTGAGAACATTTTCCCTGCCTGCCAATGCGCTTACAAGCATCACAAGAGTTGACTCCGGCAAATGGAAGTTAGTGATAAGGCCGTCCAGCACCTTGAACTTGTACCCGGGGTAAATAAATATCCTTGTAGAGGATTTCACCGGAGCCAGGTGTCCGTCATCTGATGCCGCAGACTCAAGCACACGGCAAGACGTTGTTCCTACGGCAATCACTCTGTCGCCCCGCATCTTGGCGGCGTTGATTTTTTCACAAGCCTCTGCGGTAAGCTCATAGCTTTCCTCGTGCATGTAATGTTCTTCAACCTTTTCAGCCTTTACCGGCCTGAACGTGCCAAGGCCTACGTGAAGCGTTACAAAGGCAACGTCCACGCCCATAGCCTTTATTTCCTTAATGAGCTCCTTCGTAAAATGAAGTCCCGCCGTTGGTGCGGCAGCAGACCCTCTCTCACGTGCGTAAACAGTCTGGTATCTCTCAGGATCATCCAGTTTTTCCTTAATATAAGGCGGCAAGGGCATTAAACCGATCTTGTCCAGAACCTCCTCAAAGACACCCTCGCAACTGAAAGAAACGACTCTGTTTCCGTTGTCAAGCACTTCGATTATTCTTGCCTCCAGAAGTCCTTCTCCGAAAATAAACACAGCGCCGGGCTTTGCTCTTCTGCCAGGTCTTAAAATTACTTCCCAAAGTATTCCCTCTTCTGCATAGTCCTCGTTATTAAGGCGCTTTAACAACACAAACTCGATGGCTGCGCCTGTATCCTTTTTTACGCCGTAAATTCTGGCAGGAATAACACGTGTGTCATTCATTACAAGACAATCACCGGGCCTGAGTTTTGACTTTATGTCACGAAAAGTGAGATGCTCTGTAGCGCCGCTGTCCCTGTCGAGGCACAGAAGTCTTGAGGATGCGCGGTCCGAAAGCGGAGTCTGTGCAATAAGCTCCTCAGGAAGATCATAATAAAAATCCTTAACGTCCATAATGTTTCTTTCCCTCCGCAACAAAACTCTTTATATCAATACTGCGGTAGGAAGCACTCTTCTCGGCAGTGTATGTTCCCGAATATCTTGCCGCATTGAATTGTTCTTTAAAATAAAGTTCCTGAGCATAGGCAATTAACTCCTCGCTGTCCTTACAGGCCTCAAAGAAGTATTGCTTGTCACAGCGCACGATAAACGAAGCAGTTTCATCGTGAATAAGACGAACTTCGCCGGGAGCCATAGTTATCACAGCCTGATACAATGACGGATACTTTACTGCATCTTCGCCAACCACCGTAGCCTTGCCGTCAGCATTGTCCCCTGTTTCATAAAAAGAATTGGTGTCTTTCTGTTCCGTTATTGCCAATGAAAGCTTCGCATCATCAGCAGCGTAAAGTCCGCCGGTGGCCTCCACCTTAATGCCGTTAAAGATGCTTTCTGCATTGCTCTTTACAAAGCCATTCTTCCCTTCGTCGGAAGAAGACGTATCAAAATAAACCATCGTAACGTCAGCCTTGGCAAACTTTTCATAGTGAGCATTGTAAACCTCCTGAAGAGCCTCCTCGCTCACGTCACATTTGCTGCGAAGGTTTACTGCATACTTCTCAGCAAGAAGCCAATTTCCCTGAACCTCCACGTATGTTTCAAAGGACACACCGTAATTTTTTCTGTAATATTCCTCAACGGAAAGCTTTGCGTTTTCAGCATTTTCAGTACAACTTTTCTTTATCGTATCAATTTCATTCTCAGACAACGACAAGCCGGCCTTCACAGCCTCTCTGTACAGACACACGTATTCCTCTGCGTACTGCACAGCCTTCTCCTTGACGGAAGAGCATAGAGCGTCATCATTTATGGAAGTCTTCATTAGATACTCAAAATCAGGTCCTTCAATAACGTTTATGCAAAACAAATTAAAGAGATCCGCGCCTACTGAAACACCGTCTACAGTGAGTACGGTTTCAGTCTTAACGTTCTCCTCTTTTTTCGCTTTGCTTTTCTTTATAGCAACGGAAATTCCCGTAACAGCAAGACACAAAACCAATATAACAGCAGACACTATTGACGTAATCATAAGCGCTCTGCCGCTCTGTTCTCTGCCCTCTGCCTTCGCCTTTTTCCTGCGCTCGTATTCCTCACGGGAAATCGGATGCTTCGAATGAGGCTTGGGTTCTCCACCTGCTACCTCAGCAAGAGACCTGTATTCTTCTTCCGTATAAGTTTTTTTCATATTATAAAAAAATACTCCTTACTATCTGAAAAAATCATAGTTGCCGTCTAATACTATAAAAATAACAACCAACGACAAAATAATAAACAGCACTGAGAAAATCATCAGAATAACTGTTTTCATATCTGCGCCGTACTGTGAATTTCCTGTTTTCACAAGCTTCGTCTTTCTGAGAAGCGACACCACCGGTTTATACAGCAACAACATCACCGCCGCATTCATTACGCCTTTGCACAAATTAAAGGGCAAAAGAAGCGAAGGTATAAGGTTTATCACCGCAGTACGCACCACACCCATATAAAAAGGCGTAATAAAAAGGTTTGCCAGCATCATCACGGTAACCATAGAAACGACCCCCGTAACAACCGCCAATATCGCGCCGTAGAATGTCCTCTTATGCTTATAAACAAGGCCGATTGCCAATGCAAACGTTCCGCTGGACAGGAAATTCATAACCAGCCCGTACCAACCGGTATCACTTACCGTTACAAGTTCGAGCAACGCCACAACGGCTGCGCTCATCACGCCGTAGGCAGGACCGTACAGCAAAGATAATATTGAAATAAATACGTCCTTGAAATCAAAGGTAAGAAAGCTCACCTTGAATCTGAAAACAAACATTGCCACGTAGGCCATAGCGCAGAACATAGCGCTTACAACCAGTTTTTTCGTAGCTGAATCACCGTTATTTGAATTAACGTTATGCATAACAATACCAACCTTTCTTTATCCGGACTCTACCGTCGGTCAGGGAATCTCACCCTGTCTGCAACTGCCCTCGGACTTATGACGAAAAACGCCCATCACCGCCGGTGAGGAATTTCACCTCTCCTAAAATTCAGTACATAATCATTCTATTCTGCAAATACTTTTGTGTCAATCATTTTTCCGAAGGAACTATTGCCAGCCATATTGCAACTCTTACGCCGCAGTAACTGTCAACAGGGTCTCCGTCCTCGAAAACGGCCTCACCTGTATTATTGAAGGTAAGCGCATACTTTAAATTCTGACCTTCAGTACGCATCCACCATGAATTGTCGATATATTTATCCTTTTCAATACCTTCCGCCTGTTTCTTTGCGGCTGCAGTAAGGTCAGCCCTGTCTTCAATAAACATATCAAATTCATTGTAATCGCCGTAATCAGGTATAAACACTCTGTCCTTAGTAGTAAAATTGGAACTTACCTCAGTGGCGTTAGGGTTCGGAAGCGTCTGTATCTCATTTTCAAAAAGCAAAGTCTGCTCGTCTATGGTAAATGCGTCCTTTACAAAATCATTGTTAAGATATTTTCTTAAAGAGCAACTCTGCCAGGTAACGTCATCATTGGTTTCGTTGTACTGAGACACAAAAAGAGTTTTTTTAGAAATAAGCATAACTATGTATTTGTTATTTGAAACCCAGGTCTCTGAAACAATCCATTCAATAGGCTCCTTGCCGTTTGAAGTATCTCCGTCCTGCTCATAAGTGCCGAAAGACACCTGATTTCCGTGGAGCAATGAATTAATAGCCTCTGTAACGTGAGGAGGAGGCGGAGCAGTAACCGCAGGTATTATAGTAGGAGTACCTGCAGGAGCCACCGGTTTATTCTTTTTACATCCAAAAAGCGAGGTCGACAAGACCAGAACCAATATCGCTGAAATTATCTTAACGATTTTCTTCATAATAAAAAACACTCCTTACCGTTATGATGCGTGCAATCAATTACCAGACCTGCCAACGCATCACAAACATTGTAGCATAAATTATATATATAACAACAAATAAAATTGTTAAAATTCCCTGAATAACACGATTTTTTGTAATTAACGCCAGTGCAACGGGAAGAGAAAACAATCCTGCAGCATATCTCGGGGCGCTGAGAAGCCAGGTCGCACCCATCGAAATCACAAAGTATACCATTGAATACCCAAGATACGATGCACGCATTTTCCTTGCCCCTAAAATAAGCACCGCTAAGGTTCCGAAAAGCGCACAGGAACCCATTCCCCAAAGCGCAAAGGCCACGGAGGAGCGTCCGCCCTCAATGTAATCTGCAAAATACTTCACCTGATAGGATGCAGTGTTAAAGAAATAGCTTATCTCCTGCCCCCAATGATTTTTCTGCGCGTCTAAAAACGTAAAGGCATCTCCCGTCACCTTGTAATTCAAAAGAAGATATGCAAGAAGGCCGCAGGGAATAATCAGCAATGGCAAAGCAAAATCGCTAAGACGCCTTATAACTGCACTTCTTCCGGAAGGCTTTTCCTTTATCGTTCTCAATATCAGCTCATATATCACAGGCACCAGCACGATTATACCTAAAGATCTGGTAAACGCTGCATAGAAGCCAAATAATGACCCAAGAAAATAATTACCTCTTCTTGAAAAATAAATCGAAGCAAGGGTAACAAACAAAAACAAACTCTCGCTCATTGGCGCAATAAAGAAAAACGCGCCGGGAATAAGACAGAAAAACAGCACACTTCTTAAGGCTTCATCTTTTGAGTAGTCAAGCCTCATAAGACGATAAAGCATACAGCCTGCTCCGGCAAACATATTTATTGATATGAACATCGAGCAAGTAAAAGTATCGACCAGACCGAAGGTCAGAAGCTTCACGGTCTTTATCAACACAGGATATCCCGGAAAGAATGCAATTCTCACGTCATTTCCCAGCGTTTCCTCACTGAAACCGCCGAAAGCATACCAATGATCTGCAATATGTATGTAGTGCTGGCTGTCAAGCTGTCTCCAGATGTTAAGTGAATCCCCAAAGCTCATATTCCTTACAAAAACACATTGCAGCACCCACACAAGAAGAAGCACACAAAAACTTACTGCCAGCAAAGACAAATACACGATAAGCATATTTGCCTTGTCGCCAAAGCCCTTGTTATCTTCAAAAGCTTTAGCATCTACTGAAAACTTTTCAGAATTTCTGAACTCATTAAACCATTTAAAAACAAAAATCACGCCCAGCGTTGCAAACAATGCGGCAGACAATACGGCTGCATTTAAAGAAGTGCCTGAAAGCTGTTTCTGGTCGTTTTTCCAGGATAAAAAAAGCGCAAGAAGGATAGCCACGCAGGTAATTGAAAAAAGCAATTCCAACACGTGCGCAGATAAAAAATATTTTATTTTTTCTTTTAAAACCATTTTTTCCACTCTGTACTCCCCTCTTTTTTACACTGAAAACTCAGCGGCGATCCTTTGCCCTCTGTTGCAGACCGTACAAAACGTTCATACACTCAATGGGTGTCATGCCTTGCACGTCAAGGCCTTTAAGCTCCTCTATAATATCATCAAGCATTGCCGTCGATGCGGTGTATGCAAAAAGATCCAGCTCACCTTCTCCGGGCGCATTTTTCGCCTTCCTTGATACGGAGCGCATCTCTTTTCTTCCTATATCCTGCTCCTCAAGCCTTGAAAGAATCTCCTTGGCTCTTATGGTAACCACCTTGGGAATACCTGCCAACGACGCAACCGCAATACCGTAACTGCCGTCTGCACCGCCTCTTTTTATTTTTCTTAAGAAAACAATATCGTCTCCGTGCTTCTTTACGTCCACACAATAATTCTTTACAGCGCTTATCTTTCCTTCAAGTTCGGTAAGCTCGTGATAGTGTGTAGCAAACAAGGTCCTGCTCTTAATGGAGTTTACGATATACTCAAGCACAGCCCAGGCAATTGAAAGGCCGTCAAAGGTACTTGTACCCCTTCCGATTTCATCAAGGATAAGAAGGCTTCGCTCCGTGGCATTTTCGATAATGTTCGCCACCTCACGCATTTCCACCATAAAGGTACTCTGTCCCGACGCAAGATCATCAGAAGCGCCCACACGGGTAAATATCTTATCCGTAACACCTATAACAGCGCTGTCAGCAGGAACAAAGCTTCCCACCTGCGCCATAAGTACGATAAGGGCAGTTTGCCTCATATACGTAGATTTACCCGCCATATTAGGACCGGTAATAACGAGAAGCATATTTTCGCCGCAATCAAGATAACCGTCATTGGGAACAAAGCTGTCACATCCCGGCATTTTCTCCACAACGGGGTGTCTTCCGTTCTTCACGTCAATTATCAATTCCTCAGTCATCTCAGGCTTACAATAATTCTCTCTTTCCGCAACCTCCGCAAGGGAGCAAAGCGTGTCAAGAACCGCCACCATAGACGCCGTCTGCTTCATTCTCTCCGCCTGCATAAGCGCAGCCTCACGAACTTTTACAAAGCACTCATATTCAAGGCTTACGAGTCTTTCCTCTGCACCAAGAATCGTGTCCTCCATGGTTTTCAGTTCTTCCGTAATATATCGCTCATTATTTGCAAGAGTCTGTTTTCTTATGTAGCGTTCAGGCACCAATGAAAGCTGGGATTTCGTAACTTCGATAAAATATCCGAAAACTCTGTTGTAGCCCACCTTCAGAGTCTTTATTCCGGTGAGTTCCTTTTCCCTTGCCTCAAGGTCCGTAAGCCAGGTCTTGCCGTTTTTAGAAGCTTCACGACACCTGTCAATTTCTTCATTAAATCCATCTTTAATGATGCCGCCCTCTTTTACCTGAATGGGCGGATCGTCAATTATCGCCTCTTCAAGAAGCGCGCAAAGGTCAGGAAGCTCGTCCAGTCCCTCGCATATTTCTCTCAGCATAGCTGAGGTACAATTTTTTACAAGATTCTTTATATAGGGTATTTTACAAAGAGAATTTTTCACGGAAACAAGGTCCCTTGCATTGACCGTGCCCAAGGATATTCTTCCCGCAAGACGCTCCAAATCGTACACGCCCTGCATCAATTCCCGAAGCTCCGAACGAAGCATAAACTGGGAATAAAGCTCACCTACCGCATCGTGACGCGCCTTTATAGCGTCAATGTCAATAAGGGGCTGCTCCACCCATTGCTTCAGCCTTCTGCCACCCATAGCCGTAACGGTCTTGTCAAGAACCCAGAGAAGAGAACCGCGCTTCGATTTGTCACGCATAGTCTCCGTAAGCTCCAGATTTCTTCTGGAGGATGAATCAATGGCCATATACTCGCTTGCACGATAATGCTGAGGCTTTATGATTCCGTTCAGATCAATCTTCTGAGTGTCCTCCATATAGTAAAGAAGGGCCGCAGAAGCCTTTATGGCCTGTTCGTTGCAAGCCTTGTCAAGTTTTCCGCCTTTTGTAAGTGTAGAAAGCCTGTCCCTTCCTTCATTTTCATCAAAAACACCGTCAGGAAGCACCGTTATAAATGCTCCGCTGATATTCTTTGCGGCAAGTTTAATCTGGTCAGCATTCTTCGCAGATTCGTTAATAATCACTTCACGGGGCGCGTACTTTGCAAGCTCGTCCGTAAGGTGCACCAGAGTGTTTCCGATAGTCATGGAGGTGTATCGCATCTCTCCCGTGGAAATATCCGCCACCGCAAGACCGTAGAGCTTATTGTAGCCGTAAACCGCCGCAATGTAATTATTCGCCTTTTGCTCAAGCATTCTGTCGTCAGTAACAGTTCCGGGTGTATAAATCTTAATTATATCTCTCTTGACTATGCCCTTGGCGGTAGCAGGGTCCTCCATCTGCTCGCAGATAGCCACCTTGTAGCCCTTGGCAATAAGTCTGCTGATGTATGACATCGCCGCATGATAAGGGATACCGCACATAGGCGCACGTTCTTCAAGTCCGCAATCCCTGCCCGTCAGTACGAGTTCAAGTTCTCTGGACGCAGTTTTAGCATCCTCAAAAAACATTTCATAAAAATCTCCCAGACGGAAAAAGAGCAGACAATCCCCGCTCTTCTTCTTTATCTCAAGATATTGCTTCATCATCGGCGTCAATTCTGCCATAAATACTTCGTCCCCTTATCGGTAAAATAAACCTCTGTTACATCAATTAATCAGTGACATCCGCTGCAAGAGCTACATGAGCCGGAACAGCTTGAGTCGCCGCCTGAAAGGAAGTGCTCAATAACACCGTTAACGCTCTTCATCATAAGCTCAAAACCCTGCTTTGCCTTAAGATACTGCTTCGTTGCCTCGTATTCGTTAAGCTCCTTCTGCTTTGCAAGAAGGGTATCACGTACCCTTTCAAGGTCCTCTTTGCTCCAATCGTTTCTGGATGCCTCTACCATCTCATCCTGAAGCTGTTTGTGCTCCATAATGATCTGCTGTGCCTTAGGGTCTGCCAGGAGCGCATTCTCTGCATCCTTAAACTGCTTGTACTCTCCGCTTTCCAAAATAGCCTGTCCCAATAATGCTGCTGCCTCTAAATAATCCATTTTATTTCTCTCCTTTTCTTTTCATTATCATTTCCTTGCCTTTTTCTGTGGCTTCGTTTCTCTTAGCAAGTTTCTCTTCACATTCTTTTATTCTCTCTGCCATCAATTCCTTATCAGGCATCTGAATTTCGGCTCTGCAGATAGGCACACCCAATCCCACAAAACGAGCCTCATATTCTGTCACAACGTTATCCGTGTTCCCCGATAAGCCCTTGTAATCCGGTTCGCCGTGAAGATCAAAGGTAACGTTCTCCAGAGCGCATCCGAATTCCCTGTATACTTCAAGAGAATAATCAAACAATCCTCTGTTATCAGTTTTCTGGAAAATGTATCCGTTCCGTTTCAAAAGCTTAATATAAAGAGGCATAAACGTATCACTGGTAAGGCGATTTTTCTCATGCCTTGATTTAGGCCACGGGTCACTGAAATTAAGATATATGCGGGCAATTTCGCCGTCCTCGAACCAATCCCCCAGATACCTTGCATTGCCGCAAATAAATCTGACGTTTTTAAGTCCTGCCTCCGATGCTTTTTCCATAGCGGTCACAATAACGTTCTCAACGCATTCCACGCCTATAAACATTATCTCCGGATTTTTCTCTGCCATTCCGCAAATAAAATTGCCTTTTCCGCAACCTATCTCCAGATGAAGTTCCTTATATCCGCTCAGCCACTTGCCCTTTAGTAGCGCAGGCTCTTTTTCCATTAAATAAGAACATTTTTCAACTCTCGCCTTAAGATTTTTCTTAGGTCTCGGCCTCACAGCCACCCCTCCGTCCGAGGCTTTTCAGCCTGAATTATTTTCTGCGACACAAACCATCGCAGTTATTTTTCATTCTACCATATTTCCCATAAAAATTCAACTGTCCCGTGAGAAACATTATAAAAAACCAAAGGATACCGCAAAGGCAGAGACAAAGTCCCATAAGAACAATATTTTCCCCGAGAAAGGGAAAGGATTTCACGGCAATTTCTCCCAGAGCAGCCGCCGATAACGCGGGAATTGCAGGGAAAATCACCCACTTTATGGGCTCAAATGGCATTTTTGTGCACTTTACCACACACAAAAGACTTATTCCGCAGGACAGCGCAGACCCTGCAAGCATCCCTGCAATATACCCGTCAACGCCCCAGACAGGCACGGCCACCCAGAGGAAGCCAAGTCGCACCGCAGACCCTGCAAGAGTGCTTACAAGGGACTGAGTCTGCTTATCAAGGCCGTTTAATATCCCGGTCAAGGTCTGTTGCAAATACAAAAGAAGGCAGAAAACTGACATTTCCTGTAACAATACGCCTACTTTTTCTCCGGGAAATAAAAGTGCTCCCAGCGGCACACCGAACACACTGAACACCCCGAAAAACAAAAATCCCATCGTGAAACTTAACGTAATACTTTTTGAAATTCTCTCCCTTGCAAGTTTGATATTGCCGGTACTTAAAGCAGAGCTTATAGCCGGAACAAGGGTTGTTGCCATTGCAGAGGTAACAACCGTTGGAAAGGTAATCAAGGGCATTGCCATACCGCTTAATTTTCCCAGCATTGAAAGGCTTGCCGTATAATTGAGCCCCCCTTTTAAAAACCTGCCGGGAAGTATTATCGCCTCCACAGTTCCTATCATTGACGTTACAAACCTTCCTGCAGACACCGGAAGGGACGATTTTACAATGCCCGCCGCTTCTTTTCCAAAGGAAGTTTCAGGAAGTTTTCTATATTTCTCAATATTGTTTTCGCTTCTCTTCTCAAGCGCAAAGGCCACCGCCACCACCAGAAGGTTTGCCATTTCCCCTACTGCAGAGGACAGGGTAATAATCGCGCAGGCATTTTCAAGGTCTTTTCCTGCAATCACTCCGGCAAAAATAAATATAAAAGCAATCCTCACCACCTGTTCCGTTATCTGGGAGATCGCTGTGGGCGTCACCCTTGACATACCGTAAAAGTAGCCTTTCAGCGCAGAGGCTGAGGCCACAATAGGAATACATGGAGAGAGCAATGCAATTGAAAGAGCGGTTCTTGAATCCCCCAGAACGTAGGTTGCAAGAGGTCTTGCAAAGGCCGCCATCAACGCCCCGCAAACAGTTCCCGAAACGAGAAGGACCACAAACCCTGCCAAAGCGCTTCTTTTGCATTCCTTCAGCCTTCCCGAGGCTTTATATTTTGCAGTGAGCCCGGACACTGTAACGGACACCCCTGACGTTAATGTCAATATTATCAGGGAGTACACCGGAAACGTCAGCTGATAAAGGCCCATTCCCTCCGAACCGATAAGATTTGACATAAATATACGGTTTGCAAAGCCCATAAGCCTCACAACTAAGCCGGCAATTGTAAGTTTCAATGCTCCCGATGAAAAAGTTTCATTCTTTTTGGTACGCAATGGCTCCTGCCCTTTTGTCCTTTGTCACACAAAATTTTATGCAAGAAATCTTCCGGATATTTATTAAATAATTTGCATTAAACGTTACAAGATGGTATAATTCTCTAAAAGATACGTTGATTATCAGCAGAAAGGCGGAATGTAATATGAAAAAAAGAGAAGGAACTGTCTGGCAGGACAGAAAGAGATGGCTGTTCGGTTTGCCCTGGTCTTTTACGAGATACTATCTGTTTGAGAACAAACTCATTATCGACACAGGCTTTTTTAACAGACGGGAGGAAGAAATCAGACTTTACCGCATTATGGATATAAGCCTTAATCGTTCACTGGGCGAGAGAATGTTCAATTTAGGCACTATACATTGCTGTTCAGGCGATAAAACAGCCCCTGAGTTTGATATTAAACGTATAAAAAAAGCTCAGGAAGTAAAAGAAATGCTTTCAGACATGGTTGAAAATGAACGAATGAAACGCAGGGTAGCTACCCGGGAATTTATTGATGCAGACGGCGATATTGACGACTGCGACCTGAGCGAATAAAAAGCAACTCCCCGACAGACCTTTCTGCCGGGGAATTTTTTTCTCGTCATTATATTATTTTACTTTTCTACAGGCACGTTTTCAAAGCAGCCCACGTAGGTAGACATACCCGTAGCAATTATCTTCTTGAATGCATCACCGTAAGCCTCGCATCTGGTAAGATTTTTCGCAGGAGTAATATCAAGCACGTTAATGTCATTGTAACTGCAGGAAAGCGTTTTGAGATTTTCAGCCCCCTCAAGCGATAACTCCGTAAGTCCGCAATCTCCTATATTAAGATTCTGAAGTCTTTTATAATCCTTTATACTGAAAGCCACCAGGTCAGGATTGTCGCTTATATCAAGAGTGATAAGATTTACAAGCGCCGCTGTTTCCTCAGGAGTAAATTCAACAAATCCCGTGTTCGAAAGGTTAAGGTCCTTAACGGTACCCATTTTCGTATAGTCAAGAGGTACGGTAAGTGTCACCCCTGAAAGGCTTAACTTTGTAAGAGATGGAAGCAAGGATACGTCAAGCTCTGTAAGCGCCGAATTATCCGCAGTAAGCACTGACAAACCGGAAGGCAAAACCACTGTGCTGACGAGAGAGTCTGATATATCAAGCTCAACAAGTCCGGGAATGTAACTTACGTCCATTGAAGTAAATCTCGTTCTTCTGAAGGACAACTTTTTCAGGTTTTCAAAAAGCTTCAGATCCGGGCTGTAATCCATGACCAACGCATCATCCAGAATAAGCTCCGTAACTCTTGAAACGTCAATAGTATTAAGAACGTAGTCATCAGGATAATTTTCGTATATATCCGGATAGTTTTCCTTCAGCCAGTTAAAAGCGGCCATTCTCACAAAATTATTTGAAATCTCGACTTTCTTTGCCACCGTAAATATTTCCTTGTATCCTCCGTAAGGAATCTCTCGGTAATAGCCAAAGCTTCCCACGATCCCCTTTGCAAATATCTGACCGTTTACAGAGGTATTTCTGTCACACTCTATATTTGCATAAGGCGCCATAATGGTTCCGGTAACGATGGTGTTCTTTATTTTAACAACCTTGGCCTCATAACAGTTTATTACAAGCCTTGACGCAAGGTTTCCCGTGTCATCGTGAACCAATATATAATAATCGCTTAGGTCAACCACCTCTCCCGGAATATTGATAAGGGCGTAAAAGGAAGTATTAACAGAATCCACCCAGAAGTATTTAAAATCCGAAAAAGAATAACCTCCATTGCACAGATTGCCCTGTTCAAGACGGTACACAAGGCGAAGATCCTCCGCAGAGGTTCCTATGCAGAAGAAACCGTTTTCCTCGGGCTTCTCTTTAATATCAGTCCACTCGGTGTGTGTTGCCTCCAGTTTCGAAAGCATGGACGAAAGCTCCTCAACGTTTTCAAACTCAGTGCTCACTTCATTTTCCTTGTAGGAAACGCCCTCACCCAGTATGCTGTCTCCTTTTATGGCATCGCCGCCGTCCCTTATTGCAGTACTGTCCGCAACAAGCTTCACCGCTACAAATGAAAGCACCATTACAAGCAAGACCAGTATTACAGTGCCCGGCCTTAATATTCTTTTAAAATCCACGTATTCGCTTTTTCTTCGGCCCAAATGAGGTTCCTCCCCTCGCCTTAAATCACTTCATAAATAACCTTTGCCACACCCAACTCATCGTTTGATACCGTTATCAGGTCGGCTGCTTTTTTCACCTTTTCTACGGCATTCTCCATAGCTACCCCAAGACCTGCCGCCTTTAAAAGCTCAATATCATTTTCTCCGTCCCCGAAGGCGACAGACTCACAAACTTCTATCCCCATGATTTCGCACAGCTTCTTCAAGGCCTCGCCCTTTGAAACCTCCCGGTTAACAAATTCTATGTACTCCGGTGTGGAAGTAAAACAGGAAACATTATCGGGGCATCTTCCCTCAATAAACGCAACCAGCAGTTCAGTCTCTTCTGCGGTGTGCGCCCAAAGTATCTTGTCAACGTTTTTTCCTTTAAACGACACGTTTTCGAGGTCGTAGGCCACAGGCTCTGTCACCGCCAGCTCCGCATACCTTACGGAAATAGGTGTCGTCTTATTTATGTAAAGCTTATCGTCTGCCCAGACGCAGGCCACCGCATCTTTTTCTCGGGCAAGAGAAAGAATACTCTCTACGCTCTCATCATCAAGACATTTTCTGTACAGAACACAACCTGTCACCGGGTCTGTAATACGTCCTCCATTATAGGAAATAATAGGAGTGTCAAGGTTCAGTCTGCGGTAATGGGGCATTATCGCCTGAACAGGTCTGCCGGTACATAGCACAAACTTAACACCTTTTTCAGTGCAATAAGCCACCGCCTGTACGTTCCCCTCAGGCAACAAGGAGTCAGAACCTAAAAGAGTGCCGTCCATATCACTTGCAACCAATTTATGTTTCATTTTGTTGCTCCTTCAAATACAGTTTATCACTAATCAAAACCATTGGCAATACCACGAATGCAGACTACATCACCCTACGCAGGGCAACGTTCTTGCTTCTCTCACAACGTCCTCATCCTCTGTAAACAAAGGCCTTACCGCAAAAGAAAATGCGCCCTGTCCGCCCGATAATGAAATCTTCCCTGAAGCAATATCCGGAACGGAGAAATTTTCGGTGCTCTTAATAAGAAGTCCACGGCCTTGCTTGTCGTTTACCAGCAGCCATCTGACGTCTTCCATTGACGTTTTATCAAGTCCGGTCAATTCTTTTTTGAAAATTCCCGCTACACCCTTTCGCAAATAATTGTCACCGAAATAGCAAACCTCAGAGAATTCTTCTTCGGGAAGTAACGTAAGGCCTGCTTTCACATCCCCCTCCATACTGCCTAAAGAAACACTGATCTCTCCGTTGCCGTAAATTATCCACATAGCAGACAATATCCTGCCGTCTTTTTCTCCCGTGCCTGATATAACCACGTATTTCTTTTCCGAAGCAAGCACTCTGCAACACATATTGACGTCTGCGCCAAAGCCATTGCAATCTTTAACCACCGAAACGCCGTCTATAGAAATGTTTGAAAAGCTTCCTTTTTCAAGGTCAAATTCGTGCAGAAAATTCTCACCCTTTACGGTAAGCATGCCGTCTTTATTGATTATTTCAATTTCCGGCATATCATCGCTGTATGAACGCTCAGGCACCGTCTGAGTTACGGGAAGTTTATACTGCGTTAGATACACTCCCTCTCCGACGTTCAGAAAATATTCGAAAGGTGATATCTCCGGAACCTTGTACCCTAAATTCACTGCTTTGATGCCATCAGGCAGTATCTCCGGAAGAAAAAAAGCTCCTTCTCTGTATACACCTCTTTGGTTGTAAATCTTGTAGGGCACCTCAGTCCCTGCCGGTATAACGTTTCCGGATGTATTCTTCACACCCAGAACACCGTTTTTTCCCTCAATCAAGGTAATTTTAAGAGGTACTCCCGTGATTTTGCAAATGCTTTCTGCATCTTCTGTAAAAACATCTTCATGAGGAGGCTCTTCAAAACTGCAACCGTTTTCAGCCTCTTTATTAATTGATATTTTCTGCCTCAGCACCTCTCCTGCGCACAAAAGAAGAAGCGTATATTCACTATCCGGTTCATTCTTCGCCTCTGTATTAAGACGAACACCTGCCTTGCACACGCCATCCGACTTTTCAAAAACACTTTCAGCGGAGGTCACAAGCTCCAGATCTTCATCATAGAGTTCTGCGGTAAGCTTCGGCATATTTCCCAGCTCAAGACGGCCGCCCAGACCTGCAATTACGTTAATGCTCCACAGGTCGCCTGCAAGATCACAATGTATATCAATTTTCTCAACGTGCTTCGCCGGCCTTGCCGTAAGGCAAAATCTTTTCAAAACAGTCTCCGGACAATCAATATCTTCGCCAAGCAAAACACTTATCGTGTTTTTTCCCGGCTTCAAATTCTCTGTAACGTCAACCTCTCCTTTGAGATTAATACTCTGTCCGTTAATGCAAACACTATATTCCCCGCCGTTTTCCTCTCTCAGATAAACAAGGAGTCCTTTCCATACCACCGGAAGGTCAAACTCTCTCTCAAATTCTCCGGAAGAGCCCTCCTTAACCGACCACTTTCCGTTAAGACATTTATATCTTTCACCCCGCCGTCTGTTTCCTCCGATAGCTTCACAACGGCATTTATATGGAATAAAAAACATAGCGTAATTCTCCTTAAAAAAAGATGAATTTATTTTACCACAACACTCCTCTTTTTTCAAGGCTTGGCGCACTTTTTGATTCTTCTTTCCACAAAGTACCTGACGATATACCTAAGCACCGCATACAGCGGAATACCCAGCAGGATACCAAACAACCCCCACAGCTCGCCACTTATGAAAAGCACTATTATCGACACCACCGGATGCACTCCCAGCTTTCCCTCAATTATTTTCGGAGATATAAAATTGTTGTCAAGCTGCTGTACGAGAACGAAAAGAAGCACCGTAAGAAGCGCTCTCCAGGGAGACACCATCAGCGCTGCAAAGGCAGCAGGCACCGCCCCGATAACGGGCCCTATATAAGGAATAAGATTTGATACACCGCCGATAATGCCAAAGAGCCACGGAACAGGCACTCCTATCAGCCACAATCCAAAGCCTTCCGTTGCCCCAACAATCACCGCCACGGTAAATTGACCCTTTATAAAAGAGGAAATAATGTTTCCAATATCATGTACTACCTTCACCACGTCGTTCCTTCGGGAGTACGGAAATATGCCCAAAAGATGCTCGCCTATCTTCTCCTTGTCCTTAATAAAATAGTACGCAAAAATTACTCCCGTAACAATGTCAATTATTACCACTGCAATATTTTTCAGTATCAACGCAGCATTTTCAAATATCCGCCCTATGTGTTTGAAAGACTTTTCCTTGGCGCTGATAAAGGAGTCCTCAAGAAAAACACGCACGCTGCTCTGTGAACCTTCACCGAACATTTTGTCAAATACAAGCTGAACTGTCTCGTCAATGGCATCAGCGGCATCCGGTAGTTTTTTAACAAAAGTTATTGCATCGTTTTTCAATATCGGAAATATAAATATTGCCGCGCCTACCGTTATCGCCAGCAAAAGCGCAAATACGATTCCAGGCACAGCAGACCGTTTTACCCCCTGCTTTTTTACAAGAATACAAACTATCGGGTCCAATAACAGGAAAAGCAACAGCGCTATAAGAAGGGAACAAATTATATGAACAAGACCTGAAAAGGCTGTTATTTTCATAACAAACTACCTTCATCCCCTATTATTATGGTGTCTTCGCCCACCTCTGTACAATCTCTCAGAAGAAGCGCTTTTCTGCCCTTTGAAAGATCCTCAAACAATCCTCTTGAAAGCTCCAGCCCTTCAATTTCTCCGGTTTCTGCATTGAATAAAAGATCAGAAACCACGCCAACGCCTTCTCCGCCGCAAAGCATTGCCCTTTTTCCCTTGTAGCGATCCTTTGAGCAGGACAAACTGCACCCTTTGGCGGCTCTCCGTTTTTTTACGTTTCTTTCGCTGTATATTTTGCACACCTTGCCGTCAATTTTAATTATGTCCTCAAGGGAAATAAACTTTTTCCTGAAAAGATTGCCCTTAACGTCGGCAAAGAAACCGATAACGTAACCATCGTCGTCATATACAGGCCCTTCCACAAAGCCAATTCTGCTGTCATCCTTTATACAAATTATCGGCACACCCTTTGTTTCCTCAATTTTTACCACCAAATCACCCCTTCGTCATACTATTGTGTGCAATAAATATGATTCTATGCTTGCATTTCAGGCAAAAACAGGTGTACAATAGAAGAAATAATTGTGAACAAAATATTGAACCGAGGTGCTTTTTTATGAAAAACAGACCCCTTATGGGAATTGACTCTCTGGGTCGCTCCATGCCTGATATACCCAAGGACAATACAGTCCGCGAAAACAGGCTTACCGGCCTTTTCTACTTTTTGTGGCTTGATAATAACAACTGCAAGATTTACGACGTATCAAAGATTACTGCAGAAGACCCTGATGCAGGCTACAAGCCTGATTCTGACGTCTGGGGCAGAGTGGGAGATTACCACTTCTGGGGAGAGCCCTTCTACGGCTATTACTCACAGGGCGACGAGTGGGTCGTAAGGAAACACATGAAACTTATCACGGAAGCAGGCCTTGATTTTCTCTTCTTTGACACCACCAATGCACTTATCTACGAGGACAAGGCAAAGCTTGTGATGAAGATCCTTCAGGAATACCACGACGACGGTTTTAAAATACCTCAGGTCATGTTTTACACAAACACAGCCTCAGGTGCCACAGTCCAGAAGATTTACGATGCAATATACAAGCCTGAATTTTGCAAGGACACCTGGTTCTGCCTTGACGGCAAGCCCGTTATTATTGCGGTAGAAAGCGAATGTTCCGAAGAAACGAGAAACTTCTTCAACATAAAAATGTCTCAATGGCCCAACGAGCCCGATAAGCTGGGTGGCTGGCCCTGGATGGATTTTGCAAAGCCCCAGAGAGTATTTGCAGACCTTCAGGGAAATCCCGAGGTTATCAACGTATCCGTGGCGCAGCATCCTCAGTTGAGATTCGGCGACAGCGTTCTTTACGGCGAAACGCAAAATTGCGGCAGAGCCTTTTCAAAAGGCATAAACGATCCCTCCCCTTACGCCTACGTAAAAGGCGCAAATTTTGAAGAGCAGTTTGAAAGAGCGCTTGAGACAGACCCTCCTATCGTTCTGATTACCGGCTGGAACGAGTGGATAGCAGGCCGCTGGGAAGGCATTGAGAGTCGTCCCATAATGTTTGTGGACTGTGCAAACTTTGAGTACAGCAGAGATATTGAGATGATGCGTGACGGCTATTTCGACAACTTCTATATGCAGCTGGCCCACTACGTACGAAAATACAAGGGCAGCGATGGCTGTATCACCGCAGCAGCGGGAGAAGTTACCGAGTATTACAATTTCAGCGACGGTGACATGAATCGTGACGCCATGGGACAGATCGACAGATACACAAACTTCACCCAGCGAAATGCTCTTCTGAAGTTAGAGGTCTCCCACGATAATGATAATATTAATTTCACTATTACAACCAAAGAGCCTGTCATTGTCAACGAAACAGCCGCAGACAGAGGCAGTTTTATGAATATTTACATATCCAAGGGAATTGCTCCGGGATTTGATTTTGTTATCAACGGAAAGGCCGATTCAGAACAAAACAAGGCTTCTGTAGAGAGGATTTTAAGAGCGTCTGCAGAAGTTTCTGAGGACAGACCCTGCGACAATCTTACCGACACGGAGCTTGCAGGGTACGGCGAAATCAATATTTCCGACAATACGGTTAAGTTCACTATTCCCAGAACACTCCTTGACATTGCCCCTGACAAGGACTTTGAAATCTGGATCAAAGCCGCTGACAGCAATAAAAAATATTGCCGCATAGATCAATTCTATGAGGACGGCGACGTAATGCCTCTGGGAAGACTTGCTTTTGTCTACAGAGGAAAATAATATTTTAAATAAAAAAATGAAGCGTACCTGTGAAGAGAAATAGCCTTCATGGGTACGCTTTCGTTTTGCTTATTTTTTTAACTTTTTGAGAATTCTTATGTCATCCCCTGACAGCCTGCAGATATCAAATGTGGCAAGCCTTGAAAAAATGTGTTCATCATAATTGTTTTTTATCTGAGGTAGCGTAAGATTGGAAGAAACAACCGTCTTTCGTCTGACCTTTTTATTATCAAGCCTGTTGTTTAAAAGCTCAAGCAAAATACTGTAACGGGCAGCAGACTGTTTTTCCGCCCCGAGATCGTCAATAATCAATATCTCCACCTCGTACAATATCTTTTCAAGGTCCTCTCTTTTGGCAATTTTGCTTCTGTCCTCACCATAATAGGTCAGCGCATCGAACAGCTCGGCAGCTGACAAGTAAAGCACCGGAACGCCTTTTTTTGTAAATTCATAGGCAATACATCCGCAAAGATGTGTCTTTCCCACACCTGTGCCCCCTGTAAACATCAGATTATTAAGGTCCGGCTTGCCAAAATTCTCTACAAATTTTCTTGACATATCCAGGGCAATCTCAGCATTTTTAAGGGGCGAATTGGAATTATCCTCAGCCTTTTCGCTGTAATACTTTAACTCAAAGCCCTCAAACCCCATATTGTGTATAAGGTTTGCCTCTTTCTGCAGAAACTCAGTATATAACTTCATATAGCAACTGCAAAAAGTCTTTTTATGTTCAGAGATAACCTCTCCTGTGTCCTGACATAAGGGACAGGTGTATACGTCTGTCAGATAATCTTCCTTAAGTCCTGCCTTTTCAAGAAGCATCACACGATAACGAGAGCGTTCTTCAATTTCCTTTTTAAGTGAAGCATACTCCTCTGACAAGCTTTTTCCTTCAAGGGCCAGTCTTCCCAGCTTCACACCGTTTCGTTTTATGTTTTCGTCAGTTTCGCGATAATCAGGAATTGTGTCGCAAACCTCATTATATCTCTCACGAGCAAGTCTCACAGCAGCATTTCTGCGGTCAGAGAGCACACTTTCAACGTCTTTTTGGATATTAGCCGACTCTTTCATCATTGACCCTCCCCGTCGTTTTTCTTTCCGCTGCCTTCGGCGATAAGAGAATTAAAGAAATCTTCGCTGTAATTTCTCTGAGAAAACTCACTTCCCTTGCCGGAAGGCTTTCTTTGTCCATCCGCCCCGGCATTTGCGTTTCCGCTTCCTTTTTTATTTTTTTCAAGAAATTCCCGTATCTTCCCGGCATCGGTAAGACCTGCGTTATACCAGGTAGAAAGCACCTTATCAAAAGCTCCGATGGTAGGGTTATTGAACTTGGTCCAATCAAGCACCAGCGAAAGCTCTGCTTCGCCGTATCCGTAATCATAGAGCCATTTTTTGATAACTGAAATCTCACTATCCATAAAGGGCGCGCTGCGATTCATTTTCCGCTTTATGAAATCAATAAATCCGTTAAGAACGTTTCTCTTCCCCAGATATTCCTCAAGGTCCTCAGTATTTTTTATATTCTCAGAAATCCAGTTTTCCGCCACCTTCTCAACGTACGCTTTTTTCAAAGGTCCTACGCAATATTGCTCGCAATGCTCAAACAAAAGCAATATCACCTCAGGCTCCATCTTATTTCCCAGACGATGTATAAGATCAAACCAGCCTCGTATCATCTTTCCGCCAAAATACTTCGACTGTATTATATTAACGGCCTCAGAAAGCAATTTTTCCTTTTCATCACTTTGCACAGAAACCTCGGGACAGCCTGAAAAACTATTTCCCGAAAAGCACTTTCTCACTTCCGTGTCAATAATGTCCGTTAAAATAATATCCTTTCCCTCAACTAAAATAAGGGCTTCTCTTTTCAGCTCGTCCACAGCCTTTTTAAGCCTCTCCGGGGAAAGACTAAGGGCCTTCATTATCCCTGTTTCGCTTGTATCATTTCTCCCCTGATACAGCACGCAAAGGTACAAATACACCTTAACAGCATCGCCCTCCAGCCTTGGCATATACTCTGTAACGAATTTATTATTCAATATAAAAGAACCGTAGCGATCGCTATCCTTGATAATTCTCACAAAAATCTCTCCTGTCTGTCTACGGAGTCACTTCTTAAACCAACGGAGATGCGGCAACCTTTACCGCATGTATAACAAATCTTCCGTTAATATTGTTGTAATTATGGCAAGTTGAAAGCGTAAGAACATCACTTTCCGCCGTCAACTCATAGTCAACCTTATGACGGGAATCGCTTTTCAATTCGTTGATAAATTTAACGTACTCTTCATCATTTTCAAAAGTGGTTTTTATGTAGTAGTTGTCCGTAGTGGTTTCATAAGCGGAAAATATCTTCCATGCAATAACCTCTTTTGCAGAGAAAGTGTATATGGTATCGTGCTCATAAAAGAACTTCTTATCAGCATAATTTTTCAGATTTCCGAACATAGTACCGTTCTGCATATTATGTCCGTAAACTATATTGTGCCCTTTAAGAGTTTCCCTGTCGTTTCTGAAATCCATAAACAAGGTGCCGGAAATGTTATCCTCCCCATCCATGTTACGCCTCAGATAATAGTCGTTATCGGCACCCTGCACAACGGGGTAGTCAATAACAAAGCCGCCCATCTCCATGTATATGTAATATACAAAGTCAGGATATGCCTCGCCAAACTGCGCCACAGCCATAGGGTCGTACACGTCAGGATAATCAAGAGATTCTACAGGCAGTCCATTCTCTGTCTTGATTTCGGGGTACAAGGGAGTATCCCGTTTACTGAGCACTTCATTAGGCACTGCCACCACGCCAAAGCTTTCCTTTTGGCCCAGATCATAATCTATATCGGTATAGTAATCGTATACCTTGTCAATGATAACAGCAAGAGACGCAACCATAACGATAAGAGCAGTTATCCTGATGATAAGATTTGCGTCAATTATCTTCTTTTTCTTTGCAGTTTTCTTACCCTTTTTGGATTTTTTATTTTTATTCTTTTTAGCGTCCAGAAATGCTGTTTTAAGTTCTTCTTTATATTCTTCAGTTAAAACAATATGATGAGAGTATTTTTCAGGCAAACGAAATGCCTTTTTGTTTTTTTCTGAATAATAAAAGGTTATTTTTTTATTTGCCATAAAAGTCCTCCTTTTCACACATACTACGATAATAATACAACATTTTCAGACTAAGGTCAACAGACTTTCGATGCCTTAATATGGTAAAAAAAGAGATGCACAAAAATATGCATCCCCTTTTAAACAATCATTATAATTTCTTTTACGCTGCATTAAGCTTCCTTGGACTTTGTCTTGAAGTTCTTAACTACTTCGTCAACAATCTTCTGCTGATTATCAGCTTTTGTCTTGGAGATCTTATGCTTAGCTTCTGTTCTCTTTGTCTCGAGCTCAGCCTCAAGCTTGTCCTCACGAACTGCTGCATCAACATCGTCCTTTATGCAAGAAGTTTCCTTTACAGGGTTCTTGTCCTTATCTGTCTCGCCGGTAAGCCATACCTCAGAGTTTGTGTCAAGATCCTTGATGCCTACGCACTCTACAATGTAGATGTACTTGTCATCTTCAAGAAGAACAACCTTGGTCTTTACCTTGCCTTCGCCGAAATCCTTCTTCTCGTCAAGAACAGACTCTACAGTGTACTTCTCATTGTCTGACTTAATGGAAGTGTGCTTGTCATCAGCCCATACGAGAGAATTTGCAAAATCGTAAATCTCAAGCTTCTCTTTCTTGTTCTTTTCAGCCTCTTCCTTAGTGAACTCGTACTTTCCGCTGGTACTTGTAAAAAGATCACCGTCGTTCTTAGCAAGATCGGTAAGGGTTGCATCCTTGTACTCTTTGTACTTAGTAGTATCCTTATCATCTTCTTCCTTATCCTCTGAGGGCTTCGCTGTAGGAGCAGCTGTAGCACTTCCGGAAGGAGCTGTAGTAGCTGTTGCACTCTCTGTAGCAGAATCCTTTGCAGCATTAGTAGCAGCGTCAGTAGCAGGAGCCTCTGTAGCATCAGTCTTTTCAGTAGCAGATGCAGAAGGTGTAGCAGTAGCCAAGGGCTTTGCTGTGGAAGTAGTTGTGGAAGAAGTGGTACTCTTGTCCTCCTTGAAACCTTCGCCTGTGAACTTTCCGTTCTTAAGAAGCTGGTCATAAATACCTGTCATCTTTGTCTTGATGTCCTTCTTTGTTTCAAGAGCGTCAATAAGTTCATTGATATCCTTTGCATAATTCTTTGCAGCCTTTGCCTTATCGCTGTCCTTTACGAACTTCTCCTCTTCAACGTCCTTTTCAACCTTCTCTACGTAAGCCTTAAGATCGTCAATGTACTTCTCGCTTTCCTCATCAAGATCCTCAAGCTTTGTATATTCCCCGGAAAGATCCTTGGGAAGCTCGGGCACCTCAGGAATTTCAGGAAGGGTGATAGCGTAAGTATTAAGAACTACCTTTCTGAAGGTGTCCTCTTCAGCAGTATACTTGTCCTTAATCTCAGTGTCTGATACGCTGTACTTCTCTTTCAATGCAGTTTCGTAATCAGAGATTACTCTGTCCTGAAGAGCATACTTTCTGTACTGTGAAAGATCCATACCGTTAGTCATATAAGAGATAAAATCGTTATATGAAAAACTGTACTGGTTCATACCGTACTGCTGGAGAAAATATGAATAAGTGTTCTGAAGCTGAACGTCCAGCTCATCATAATAATCATTTCTCTCAAAAATGTTCATGCCGTAGCCTGCTTTTTTTGCAAGAAGGTAATTAGCCTTCCAGTCGCAAGCATCCTCAAGAGCTTCCTTCTTCGCTTCAGCAATCTTCTCGTCAGTCCAGAACTTAATAGCATCAAAGTCCTCGTCTTCTTCAAGGGCATCCTCAGCTTCTGTCTGCATTTCTTCCATAACAACACCGAGGAAGTTCTTATACTCGTAGGTCATAACGCGCTTGCCGTCTACTTTACAAACATAGCTGTTGTTATAAGAAACGATTCCCATAATCGCAACCAGAATAGCAACTACACCAACAACTGATGCCGCTATGATCTTTATCAACTTATCATCATAAGTCGACACTTTCTTTTTCTTCTTTAAATTTTTTGCTTTGCTTTTAGCCAAATGAATCTACCGCCTTTTTATATTATGGTTTTAATTTATTTGCAAACATGCTCTTAACATTGTACCCTATTCTTTTCGTTTTGGCAAATCTTTTTTTCATATTATAAGATAAATTTTACTAAAAATCTTAAAATATCATTATTGCAACGTAATATTTTCAAATTCTGCGCATATAAATCTATTAAAAACTATGAAAGAAGGCTCAGAATGAAATATCTACCGGATGGATATCACTTTTTTACGAAAATACAAGACAACCCTTCAAAAAATGAAGCAGGGAGCGGTGCGGCAGGCTTTTCACTTTTCAGAAAAAAGAACTTATTGATGATAGAGCCTTTCCCCGAGAGTCTTGCAGGCCTTGTATTAGCCGTAATATGCGACAATGAAAAAGGAGTTCCGCGTATTCACACAATAGGACCATTCAGAAAAGGGCCTTTGAGATACCCCTTCTCCCCTGAAATGAATAGAATTGTCGCTGTTACAATGCTCAATAACGGGAAACCTGTTTTTGTGTCATTGCCCAAAGACTCCGGATTGAGTATTGAGGATGTTTTCAGCCGCAAAGCCGAAAAAACTGAAAATTCCGAAGAGAAGAAAACTATACAAAATAATATCATTAACAAAATTCCGGAAAAACTACACTCATTTGACCCTTTCGGCACCACAAACCCTGCCTACAGCTGGCTTGTCTGCACTTCGGAAGCACTGTTTAAAAACGAACTAACAGCAAGGGACATTACCCTTCCCGTAAGTCTTGAAGGCAACGCCCTCAAAGCCATTACAGACTATAAACATATTCTTTTCGGAAACTACACAGAAGAAGTGTCAAAGCGAGAATTTTTCATTATCGGCGTGCCTACGAAATCGCAGGAAATTTCCTGTGCCTACAACGAAAAATATAATGCGGCAAGATACGTTGAAGTCAGTTATCATTACGGTGTCAGAACCTACAATGGCTATCACCTTTATTACGTGGACAAAAAAAGCACCGCCCTGG
Organism: Clostridia bacterium; assembly: GCA_017625675.1. Lineage (GTDB taxonomy): Bacteria > Bacillota > Clostridia > UBA1212 > UBA1212 > RGIG8523. The sequence goes on from JAGAKK010000039.1 coordinate 30,989, forward strand.
TAAAGGTAGTGCTAAAAAATAAAAATCAATAATCCGCTGCTTTTCAGCCGTTAAGGGCCTTGTCAAGCCTGTCGAAGGCCTCTTTTATCCTTGAAAAGGGTGATGCAAGGTTAAGCCTTATATGGCACTTGCCGCAAAAAGGTCTGCCGTCCTGCCAGCCTACGCCTACGTTCCAGCCTTTTTTCAGAAGTCCGTCCAAGGTTTCGCCGTGATTTTCGCACCACTTTGTACAGTCAAGAAACATCATATACGTTCCCTGAGGCATTGACACCTCTATGCCTTTAAACTTTTCAGAGATGAAATCATAGGCATATTTTACGTTGTTCTGAATGACCTGACACAGCTCGTCAGTCCACTCCATACCCTCCTTGCAATACGCGCCGATAAGGGCGTGCATTGACAATACGTTTACGGCATTGTAGCAAGAAAGAGATGACTCTTTTTCATGCCTGTCGCGAAGGGTTTTGTTATAAATTACGTGATAACTTCCCACAAGACCTGCAAGGCTGAATGTCTTTGAGGGCGCATAGAGGGCAACGGTTCTGTTTTTTGCATCCTCGCTTATGCTCTGGGTGGGAATATGTTTATGACCCGGCAATATTATATCGGACCAGATTTCATCAGACACTACCTTAACGTCGTATTTCTTAAAAAGATCCATTGCTGTCTCAAGCTCCTCACGGGTCCAGACTCTTCCTGTGGGATTGTGTGGAGAACACATTATAGCGGCGTGTATCTTGTTCTCAACGATTTTCTTTTCCATATCAGAAACGTCCATCCGCCATACGCCGTCCCCATCCTTAACCAAGGGACTTCTCACAATCTTGTACCCGTTATTTTCGAGGCATTCGTTAAATCCGATATACGTAGGAGAATGAACCAGCACTGCGCTGCCTTTTGAACACATAGTGTTAAGGGCAGAAATCACGCCTCCCAGAACACCGTTTTCGTACCCGATATGCTCTTTTTCAAGGCCTTCTACGCCGTTTCGTATCTTTTGCCAATTAATTATTGCATCAAAATACTCTTGCCTTGGGCCGAAATACCCAAAACACGGATGGCTTATCCTCTTGGTAATCGCTTCTGTAATCCCCGGAAACACGGGAAAATTCATATCTGCCACCCACATTGGAATAAAATCATATTTTTCGCGGTCACAGCCTTCGTCTCTCGGGAAGAATTCATCCTCAAGGTCCAGCGCCTCTGCGTCCATCCCTTTTCTGTAAAGTATTGTCGTAAAATCATATTTCATAAAATCACCTTATGTATTTCTTCAATTGTTCATAAAAATTCTCACGGGTACCGGCCATAATTACAACGATAATCTCATCCCCTGCCCGTTCAACGATATACGCAATTTCGTAGTTTGTCCTATTATAGTACACATCATAACAATATATACCGTTAAGGTCACCTTTTTTTGCCTCCCCAACGGTATAGTCTTCACGAATTGCGTCAATTGCTTCTTTGATTTTCTGTTTAAGTGCTTTGTCTTTTATTTTGCGTATAAACTTTTCTGCAGGCGGAAGAAAGCGAACTTCTCTCACCACTTTACTCCTCCTCATCAAACAAATCACTGTACGAACAGCCGTCTTTCTTTCCCTGCGCCACAGCCTTAGCCTCATTTATCATTTTTTCTACAGCAGGCCTTATCTCTCTTTGCTTTTTCTTAAACTCAGAAAGCAACTGTTCTCCACTGTAGCCTTGTGAAATAAGCTCTCCCAATATCTGTTCAGCAAATTCACCACCGCCATCCCGTACAGGACGAATAAGAATGTGATTTTCACACAAAATGCACTCCGCTTCACCTTCAAAACCTAAAGCCGTAAAAAATTTCTGCGGAATGGTTATCTGCCTTTTAGGCGATATATTGATTCTTTTTGTCTCCATATCTTTTTTCTCACTTTTCAAAGCAGTAGGCATAAATCCCCCTCCTTATCATTATACTCAGCAACACTCTTCTTATTCACAAATTACAAAGTTTCCGAGTTTCTTGGTTTCTGAGAATATTATATGATATGCTAAAAAACTTGTCAAGGACTATATAGTTTCCAGGCACTCTTTTTTCCTGCCCATCATTACGTCATAGCGCTCCAGATATTCAGGAACACCTTTCATATTAAAGCTTCGCACAATATTACCGTCTGCAGACACAAATTTCGAAACAGCCCCGCAGCCGCAGGCAATTATCGTCTGGTCCTCCTCCATTATGTGGATGTTATAAGGACTTTCACAACCGGGTCTGCAGTAGCACACGTTCTCGTGATTTCCCAGCTGATTCTTCTGTCTGTACATATAAAACGGCTGCATTCCAAGTTTTCCCGCAAGCTCAGAAGCCTTTTCCGTCATGACCCCCGTAACGTCCGCCCTCAAGGACGCTTTTTCATTGTCGTCGTAACGAAGCTCAGAGGCTCTCTTTATACTCAAAGTATGAACAGTAAGGCTGTCCGGAGATAGTTTTTCAATAATATCAAGAGTGTGCATAAAATCCTCAACAGACTCTCCCGGAAGCCCTGCGATAAGGTCCATATTGATATTTTCAAAGCCTGCTCTCCTTGTAAGTTCAAAAGCCCTCACAGTGTCTTCGGTAGTGTGTTTCCGTCCGATTCGCTCCAATGTCTTCTCGTTCATCGTCTGAGGATTGACACTTATACGGCTCACTCCCGCAGCCTTTGCAACGGCAAGTTTTTCTTCATCAATGGAATCGGGACGCCCTGCCTCAAGAGCAAACTCAATCACACTTTCCCTGCCGGTTAAAGGAGCAAGCATATCAAGAAGCCTTTTAAGCTGCATTGCATTAAGCGCAGTTGGTGTGCCGCCGCCTATGTAAACACTCTCGATAATAAATTTGTCCCCCACAAGGTCCAGAGTGTCCTTGATTTCCCTTTCAAGCACGTCAAGGTACTCGTCCACCCTTTTTTTATATTGACCTATGGGACTTGCCGCAAAGGAACAATAGGTGCACCTTGTAGGACAAAAAGGAATTCCCACGTAAAAGCCTGCCTTCCGGGGCTCTTTTTTCTGGGCCCCAATAAATGGATTCTGAACGTCAGTGGTTTTAAGGGCAAGCTCCGCCTTTTTCTCAGACATAAGATAAAAAGCTTTAAAATGACTTTTAACGTCTTCCCTGCTAAAGCCCAAGCTGTATAACTTATTTACTATTTTCGTAGGTCTCACACCTGTCATGCAGCCCCAGGGGGACTCATAACCGTACACCTCTGACAAAACCTTATAAAGATAGCGTTTCAGAAGATTTTCATTGGAAACATCCAGAAGCCCATCACAAAAAAGGCGGTCTGCCGCTTTTACGTCGGAAATCGCCTTTTCAATATTAATTTCATATACTGTACAAATATCGCTTAAAGAATCATCTTTTCCGTACACCCTGAGATATGCGTTTTCATCAAGGCCCGCCTCGCCGCAGAAAACCTCAGGCATTCCGAAGATATGGGAAAAAATCTGCATTGCCTCAAAATAATGCATCGGAAGCTGTTCTTTGCCACAATAAAATTCAACTTTCACGGTTTTCACACCTTTTCCCAACCTATCCTTGACATTTCACCATGTCCCGAATAAAAAACAATCTCATCCTCCATAGAAAGAAGCCTTCTCAGGGACTTCATAAGCTCTGCTCCGCTTCCGTACTTGAAGTCGGTGCGGCCGTAGCCTCCTGCAAAAAGAGTGTCACCTGTGAGCATCAATCGTTCCTCTTCATTGTAAAGGCAAATGCAGCCGGGAGTATGCCCCGGTGTGTGCATTACCGTAAACTTCATATCAGCTTCAGCGCCGTTATCATCAATTCCCGAAAGAATGATATTATCGCCTTCTTTTACCTTCACAGCGCAATCCTCATAGGCATTGGTGTCTCCGAAAAGATATGAAACGTTGGCTTCAGGGTCTGTAAGAACCTTGCTCTCCTCTTCGTGACACATGGTAACCGCATCAGGAAAAGCCCTCTTATACTCCTCAATGAAGCTCACGTGGTCGTAATGACCGTGGCTCAGAATAATATATTTTACGTCCAGCTCGTTATTAACGGCATACGAAAGAATCTCTCTCACAGGATTTCCGGGGTCTACGATAAAAGCCTCCCTTTTCCCCTGCTTGTTTTTATTGTCGTTATAAACTACGTAAGTATTGGCGCCGTAGCCAATACCTGAAAATTGCTTTAACACAGGATCTCCTCCTCTTAAAAAAGCTTGGTGCTGTCAATAAGAATAGTTACGGGACCGTCATTTGTAATTTCAACAGTCATATCCGCCCCGAATTCGCCCTTCTCAATGCGTGTTCCGGGAACGCTCTTTTCTCTTAGCTGTTTAAGAAAATACTCATATAATCCGTTGGCCATATCAGGAGCCGCCGCCTGAACGAAGGCAGGCCTCTTTCCCTTTCTGCAATCTCCGAAAAGAGTAAACTGGCTTATACAAAGCACCCCGGTCTCAACACCCGATGACTGCAGATCACTTATGGACAGGTTCATCTTGTCCTCGCTGTCAGTAAAAATCCTTAGTCCCAGAAGCTTCTCCACAAGGTAATCAGCATCCTTTTCAGTGTCCTCATGAGTAACACCCAGAAGCACGTTAAGACCTTTTCCAATGCTTCCGATAACTTTTCCGTCCACGGAAACAGATGACTTTTTAACTCTCTGAACAACGATTCTCATATTAAAACTTCCTTTTACTTAACAGTTCTTGTAACGTTGATAACTCCGTCAACAGCGCCCAGCTTATCAATAAGCTTATCAAGGGCAGAACGGTCCGTTATCTGAACGACAAGGTGAATTATCTGGTAATTATCCCTTGTGTTTTTTGAATTTATTGACGTCATTCTGATTGACATCTCGTTAATGATATTTGCCACCGCAATAAGCATTCTTCCGGTGTCTATTGCCTCAATAACCACCTCAGCAGGGTGCGGCGCAACGGAAGACGCACCACGGGCCCACCTCACGTCTATCATACGGTTTGCCTCATTGCGATTCATTGCAATAACGTTGGGGCAATCTCTTCTGTGAACGGAAACACCTCTTGCTCTGGTGGTATATCCGATAATGGCATCTCCGGGAACAGGGTTACAGCACCTTGCAGGGTGCACAAGACAATTGTCAACACCCTTGACGATAATACCGTCTGCAGAAGCCTTTTCAATGGACTTGGCAGCCTTGTCGTCAATAAGTTTATTTATGAAGTCGCTATCCTTTGCGTCAGACTCCGCGTGCTTTTTAAGGTAGAGGTCTTTAAGCCTTGACACAGCCTTCTGGGCAGTCATATCGCCAAAGCCGATAATATTCATCAGGTCCTCTATTGAGCGGAGATTGTTCCTCTTAAGGAAGCTCTCCACGATTTCCTCGTCACCGAAAAGCTGCTGATAAGTGTATCCCTGACGCTTAAGCTCACGGTCAAGCATATCACGGCCAACCTCAATATTTTCCTCACGGCACTCGTTTTTGAACCATTGACGAAGCTTCGTACGCGCCTCGGAGCTCTTTACCATTTTAAGCCAGTCACGGCTGGGGGCGCGGTTTGGCGAGTTTGACGTAAGTATCTGCACCATATCTCCCGTCTGGAGACAATAGTCCAGAGGCTTCAGCTCGCCGTTTACACGGGCGCCTATCATCTTGTGACCCACGCCGCTGTGTATTGCGTATGCAAAGTCAATAGGAGTAGACCCTGCCGGCAATGACTTTACGTCGCCTTTAGGGGTAAACACAAAAACCTCGTCGGTAAAGAGGTCCATCTTGAAGGCCTCCATAAAACCGTCGGTGGTATCCATATCCTTCTGCATATCAAAAAGCTTTCGTACCCACTCAAACTTCTTCTCTGCATTTTCATCACGTTCTTCTTTTCCGCCTTCCTTGTATCTCCAATGGGCGGCAATACCAAGCTCTGCGGCATTGTGCATATCCCAGGTTCTTATCTGCGCCTCAAAAGCGACGCCGCCGTGGCCTATTACCGTTGTATGAATAGACTGGTACATGTTGGGCTTAGGAGTGGCAATATAATCCTTAAATCTGTGAGGCACCGGCGTATAAAGCTGGTGGATAATTCCCAGCACTCTGTAGCACTGCGCCACGTTGTCCACGATAACGCGTATAGCCAGCAGGTCATATATCTGGTCCAAAGGCTTGTGCTGTCTGTCCATCTTTTTCTTTATACTGAAAAGATGCTTTGGCCTTCCGTCAAGGTGGGCCTCAAAGCCCTCCGCCTCAATGGCGGTCTTAACCGTGGAAATAATACTCTTTATATATTCTTCTCTCTCAGAACGTTTTTGTGATAGCTGAGCCGCCAGAGAAGCATACCCTTCCGGGTCAAGATATTTAAAGCACAGGTCCTCCAGCTCCCATTTAATCTTCGCCATGCCGAAACGGTGGGCCAAGGGAGTGTACACGTCAAGAGTTTCCTGAGCCTTCTTAATTTGTTTATCAGTGTTTACGTATTGGAGCGTGCGCATATTGTGAAGGCGGTCCACAAGCTTAATAACGATAACCCTCATGTCCTCAGCTATTGCAAGGAACATTTTACGAAGATTTTCGGCCTGCTGTTCTTCCTTCGTGGTGTCTCCGATTCTCTTAAGTTTCGTCGCGCCGTCCACAAGCTTTGCGATTTCTGCGCCGAATTCAGCCTGCACGTCGTCGTAAGTCATAGAAGTGTCCTCTACCACGTCGTGAAGCATTCCTGCGGTAATGCAATTAACGTCCATCTCCATTTCCGCAAGCATAGCCGCCACCGCTATAGGGTGGATAATAAAAGGTTCTCCGGATTGGCGCAGCTGTCCCCTGTGCATCGTTTCCGCAACCATAAAAGCGCGCCATATCTTATCGACGTTAGCGCCGGGGTAATTGGCCTTTGCCAGCTCCATTATTCGTTTTACTTCTGCTTCATTTTTTTCATACTGCACGTCTTGCTCTGTCATGTTCTGCACCTCCGGAAACAGCATTACTCCGTATCAATCCCTCTTCTGCGATAATTCAGAAAACAGCCGTGAGTCGGTAAGATTTCTCTTGGCCGCTCCGCTCTCCGGTGAAAAAGAATAATGCCCCTTGGATTCCCTTTTTATAAAACCAAGCTCTGCAAAAACATCAAGACCGTTTTTTATCTTGAACCATGAAATATCGTGGCCCGATGCCTTCATTATCGCCTTTACTTCGTAAAGACCGTCAAAGCCAAAGCCCTCGCCGTACCTTTTCAGAACCTTGTACAGCGTCGCCAGTTCTTCACGATTGAAGGTAAAGGCCCTCTCCATCGCCTTGATGCAATTGCATTTTTGGGTATACACATCATCATTGTATACTATCTCACTATTTTTCGCAACAAAATCTTCGCAATCAATTATATCAATAACACCGAGAGAAACGCTTTTCACACCCTGCCACTCATTGACGTCAAGGGTATAAACGCAAGCGCATTCTCCCACACAATTTACCATTTTATTATAAACCGCTGAATTAAAGGATATTCCTTCAACAATTACCGGCGGAGTTTTCTCGTCCCCTTCACTTCCCGCGAAACGGAATTTCAGGTGTTTTTTCGTGTCACCCACCGCATTTGCGCGGACAAACTTAAAACCGTCGGTAATAAATACGGGCGCAGGATTTCCAACGCCGAAGGGCTCCATTACCGACAATGCCTCTGCGTTTTCCACGGTAAGCATATCCATAGGCACGTAGCAATCAATTTGCTTTGTAACGAAAAGGCTTCCCTCTGCCTTCTGCTCTTTAAGGGCCTCATTTACGATGCCTATAAGAGGCTTTATATTTTCCTCCGCCACGGTAAAGCCGGCCGCCATTTCGTGACCGCCGAACTTGGTCATAAGGTGCGCGCCACGGCTCAATGCGCCGTGAATATTTACGCCCTCTACAGACCTTGCAGAAGCTCTCATATATACTTTGCCCTGCTCATCAGGCTCGCAGCCCGACAATACGATTGCAGGCTTTTTATACTTATCAACAAGCTTTGATGCAACGATTCCCGTAACTCCGTGGTGCCATTCCTCGCCCGCCGCCATTACGAAAAGATCTTCTTCCGAGGTGAGAAGATGCCCCGGCTCTGATGCCTCTGCCATAATTTTACTTTCGGTCTGCTGACGAAGCGTATTAAGGTCTGAAAGCTTTTTAAGAAGCTCTTCCGCGCTCTTTTTATCCTCGGAAAGCAAAAGCTCCAAGGCAGTCTCAGCGCCGCCCATACGGCCCGCCGCATTTATTTTAGGCACAAGTCCAAAGGCCACCGACCTGACGGTAAGTTTTTTGTCCTTCCCTCTGGCCGCCTCTGCCGCCAGCACCACGCCCGGCAGGCTTTCCCCCATCATTTCAAGGCCATTCTTCACGATAATACGGTTCTCGCCGGTCAAGGGCATTGAGTCACCGATAGTTCCTATAGCCGCAATGGGCACGTATACGCTTATATCCTCCACGCCTATAGAACAGGCCAGCGCTTCAACAAGTTTAAAGGCCACGCCTGCCCCTGCCAGCTGCTTCATAGGAAACAGACTGTCCTCACGCATAGGGTCTACCACAGCGCAACACTCCGGCAAGGTCTCTCCGCAGTTATGATGGTCTGTCACCACAACGTCAATTCCGGCCTCCGACGCATATTTAATTTCTTCAAAGGCAACGATACCCGTGTCAACGGTTATGATAAGGCTTGTCCCACGCTCTTTTATTGTGTCAATAGCCTTCCTCGACATTCCGTAGCCCTCACCGAATCTGCTGGGGAGCATATAGTCAACCTGCGCCTCCAGATACACCGTAAGAAAATTATACAAAATGGCTGTGGCGGTAATGCCGTCAGCATCGTAATCGCCGAAAATTGTTATATGCTCTTCGTTGTCAACAGCCCCAAGTATGCGTTCCACGGCTTCTGACATATCCGGAAGCAAAAAAGGGTCCGCAAGTTTTGACATATCAGGCGAAAGGAACTCCTGCGTTTCTTCTTCGGACATTCCCTTTGCCCTCAAAAGCCGCGCCACAATATCCCGACTGCCGCCGTTTCCGCCGCAATCGGTCTCCTCTCCCGACTCAATTAACTTCCAGACCGTATCAAACATAAATTATTAAACTTTCCTTTAGTAAACAAAAAGACCTGACATAATCAGGTCTCCTTATCTTTTCGCTCAAAACAAGCATTCGGCAATATTAATCTCGCCGACAATAACGCAAAAGCGTGCCATCAATACTTGCGCTTTCTAGCAGCCTCAGACTTCTTTTTTCTCTTAACACTGGGCTTTTCGTAGTGCTCTCTCTTTCTTACCTCAGCAAGAACACCTGACTTTGCACAAGATCTTTTGAATCTCTTAAGCGCGCTGTCTAAGGATTCATTTTCCTTGATTCTGATCTCTGACACTCTTATCCCTCCCTCCAACGGTAGTACCTACGATCGCGTATCATTATGTAACGGCGGACCGTATGCCTCCATGCATCAGTCAATCATATTCATCGACCCTCCCGATTACCACAAGGGCAACGGAGAAAATCTATAATCGAAATAATAGCATGGTCGCTACTACTTACTATGGGCTTGTTCAGACGGGGCAACAAACTCGGTGCCAAAATCTGCAACAACATTGACAATTATACAACATTCAAAAATCTTAGTCAATATCTACAAAATAAATTTATTGAAAATTTTTTCACAGGGTGTGACAGAGTGTGACAGGGGGCAGGTCACTGTCATGCTTTTTTTACGTGTCAGGGGGACAGGTCACTTTCTCGCTAAAAGACAATATCTTTCCCCGTCACTATCATCCTCGTGTGTGAAAATAACACTCCATTGAAAAGACTCGTCAAACAAGTAGATATCCTCCGGCAATTCCTTTTTTATTGCCTCGTCCCATTTTTCTATACAGAGAACACTCTCTTTAGGAAATTTCCAATAATCAGGAATAAATATTTTTTGGCAGGAATGAATATCCCACATAACAAAAATTCTTTCCTTTTCCTTTATCATCTCATTTGCATCTTTTTCCGAAATTACCTTAAAATTTTCCAAGCAATCCCACAAATATCCATCATAACAAAGTCCATCGCAATACATTTCCATCTTTTCAATTAAATTTAAATAATATGGCGATTCTTTGTTGATAAAGATATTTGTAAACTTATTGCGGATTTCTTTTGATTTAGATTCACCGTAAATTTTAATATTTACATTCATCTTTTTGTAAACCCTCCGTTAGTAAATTACTTATATGTACGTATTTTTTCAAGAGAAGACTTTGCCGACTTTGCTTTTTCAAGTTTTTCTTGCGCTTTCATCTTGCTAAGAATTTTCTCTCGGGTTGCTTTTGTTAACGATTCAGCTTCAAGAATATTCATCAATGTGTTTACTGCAAAACACCTAAAATGATACACACGGTGGAGCATTTACCAATACTTGAGCGAGTTCCACACGATCTGTCATGCTCACACCTTAAACCCTTCAAAAATCACAGCCTTAAATCCACCCTCATTTTCAGCGACCGCTCTGTCCTCCTCGCACCTTGCAGTCCATGCCACAGGGTATCCCCCCAGAAGCTTAGCCATTTTAAAAGAGGGCTGCGCCCGATGGTGCAAATTGTACGCAATAAAATCCGGCCTGCAAAGAAATGACAAAAGCATATTCTCCAGAACAAAATTCAAAAACTTATTTTTCTTCCCTTCGTCCTTTGACATTTTACAAGAAAGCTGCCCTCGCACCGCGCCCTTCCTGTTTTTCTTAAACCACGCCACGTAGAAGGGATTAAAGGACTCCATACACCACTTGCCCTTGTAATCATCAAGAGCCTTTGCCGTAAGTTCACAAACCCTCATATCTGAAGTATTTTCACCCTTTATTTCCACAATCAGCACAGCTCTGCCTGCCACTAAGTCAAGCACCTCTTCAAAAGAGGGAATGTACTGGTCAGTTCCTGCAAGTGACAAGCCTTGAAGCTCTGCCAGAGTCTTAGACTCCGTCTTTCCTGAAACACCGCACATGCGGTCAAGTGTATCATCGTGGAACACCGCCAATTTTCCGTCAGCGGTAATATGTACGTCAAGCTCAATGCCATACCCTGCCTTGCAGGCGAGTTCAAAGGCTCTGAGAGAATTTTCCGGAACGTCACCCGTATTGCCGTCGTGAAGTCCCCTGTGGGCATAATACTTCTGTCCCTCAAAAAATTTCGCCGTCTTTTTCTGTCGCTCCCCTTGAGCAGGACACACCAGAAAAATATATATCAGAAACAAAAGCAACAGCACCACTGCCGCTATACAAAAAACGATAATCCAATCCATTAATTATTTCTTTCCTTTCGAAATAACAGTGTCACCATGTTTTACAAACATCATTGTAAAGAATGCCAGGAACACGAATATTGTGGCATAAACAAACAACGAGGTCATTTTAATATCCATAAAGAAACCGCTGACAATAGGCGTCACAGTCTGAGCCGCCATACTTGCCGTGTAATAAAAACCGGTATATTTCCCCACATCACTGCCCTTTGAAAGCTCTACCACCATAGGATAAGAATTTACGTTAATGGTTGCCCAGCCGATGCCTGCCATTGCAAACAAAATATTCATAAGAATCATTGAGGAGCCGCTTCGCATAAATGCCGCCATAAGGAAGGACGTGCCGAGTATTATGATGCCTGCCATTATAGTCTTTTTTCTGCCGAATCTTGATGAAATAAAGCCTACGGGAATATATGCCACGATAGCCGCCGCACTGGCAATGGTGAGAGTCGTATTGTAGTCAAGATTCAGAACCGTTGACGCATAAACAGAATATTTACTTGTCACCGCATTGTAGCCCATAAACCAGAAAACTACGGACGCAAGGATAAGGAACAACGACGCCAGCTCTTTCTTTGAAAGCTTCTTATCTCCAGACTTTGCCTTTTCCTCCTCGTCCTCTGAGTACTCCGTTTCAAGACCTAACGCCTTGGAATCCGCCTGCATTTTCTCAACCAGCTTTGGCTCATTGACGGTAAGTTTAAATATTATAAGGGACACGATCATAATGCCTGCAATTACCGCAAAAAACGTGGTGTAGCTCATCACTGCGTTTTCACTTTTTCCCGTGCCGAAAACAATTCCCAATATAAGCACGATAATACCGCCCACTGCGCCCATAAGGTTAATAATCGCATTGGCCTTTGAGCGTAGAGGCTTTATGGTAACGTCAGGCATCAACGCCACCGCAGGGGAACGGAAGGTAGCCATAGAAAGAAGTGTTATCAGAAGCAATGACATAAAAACAATAAGATTTGAGGGGTTTTCCTTAGTGGTTTTCTCCGCAAAGGCCTGCCTTGCAGGCACAACGTAATTCGTATAATCCGCGGTTACCTCACCCTCGCTGTCCTTCATTGCAATTTTCGCAAACTCTTCCTGAGAAAATTTTTCGCATATCTTTATTTTATTGCCCTCAGGGTTCTTTATTTCAAGGTCCGCCTCGTACAATACCACCTGAGCATTGGGAGCATCAGGAGCAACGTCTTTAATTTTATTAAGCTGGGCATTGTCCGCAAAGCTCATACAAACAAAGGCGACACAGGCCACAATGGTTCCCACAAGAATAAAGGGAGTTCTTCTTCCCAGTTTGCTCTTGCACTTATCAGACAGCGTGCCGAAAAGCGGCAACATGAAAAGTGCCAGAATGTTGTCAATGGCCATAACGAAGCCTGATGCAGTCTGGTCAAGTCCAAATTTATCCGTAAGTATCTTCGGAATAATAGTGTCATACGCCTGCCAGAAGGTGCATATCAAAAAGAAAGCAAAGCCTACAAGAAAAGTGCGTTTGTAATTGAGTTTCATACAGTAATTTCCCCCAAAGCATTTTTATCAATAACTAAATTTTACCATAAACACCTCTTTAATGCAAACAGCAAAATGAGTCAGGGGGCAGGTCACTGACTCAAAATCACTGCAAAAAACGAGTCAGGGATCTGCCCCCTGACTCATTGCAAAAAAAGAGATGCCCCCGACAGGAAGTTTGTCGGGGGCACTCTTTGGTAAAAAAGGGTTGCTATAAAAAATTAGAAACTGCAATATTAATTATTTCAGCGCATAAGAAACAATTTTTTCTTCCACGCCGGTACGGTCAGACTTAAACGCACAAACAGACGGATCCTCGGTATAATACTCTTCAATAAGCTCCCACTTTGCCTCAAGACTGAAATAATACACAGACTCCTTGTATGACCTGTGCTTTTCTTTTTTTATAATTGTCTTTACCAGTCTGTCGGCCCTTGCCGCAATATAATCGGTTACCGCCTCGTCAAAGGTTTCAGCATCGCTGTAATCACTTTCATACATAATACGGTCATTTACGGACGCATACAAAACTTCCTCGCCGGAAACGTTTTCGACCCCGGCCTTCATCACAAGTGTTGGTTCTTCTTCTGACCCGCCGAAAACAACCTCACAGTCGTTAAGCCTTATGAAACGGCACTCCCGCCTTCTGTTAGACACGTACAGTTCAATTTTCTCGGAAAATTCCCTTACTCGGTCGTTGTCCGAAAACGATGATTTGTTGTTGAATAAGTTTATTATACTCATATTGTCCCCTTTGACTATTAATCAAAATCAAAAGCTGCATACCCTTGCAAATTGATTTTATGTATTGTATCAAACCAAAGCTCTTCATTGCTTATGTCAGTGTAAAAAATAATTTGAGGATTAATATGGAAAACAAGACGTCGCTCTTCATTTTTCGTTCTGTCACAGATATACTTAGTGTCTGATTTTTTTATGTTTTTACTTTTACACCAGCCTTTGTAAGCATCGGAATACTGTATGTGTACCGGACTCCCTTCATTGTCCACATATAAAATTCCCGATTCGTCTATTTCCTCAATATTGGTCAAAGGAAGCCTTCTCGGCGGCAATTTATCTGAAAACATAAATAGGTCATCATAAAATTTTACTCTATCGTATTTATACTCCTCTTGTAGTATTCTCACAAGGTCATTTGCATTGTCAATATAGCGGCCTGCCTCAAGTATCTTCCAGGTTTTAGTTTTCAGATCATATTCTTTAACAGAAAACCATAGTCCGCCTTGTTCATCAAGGTCGCAGCAAGCACGCTTAAATTCGTTATGATCAAAAGCAAGGAAATCTGACCCAAAATCTATACCGTGAAATTTTTTTGACCTTATATACTCTACCAAGGCAGGGTATTTAAACATCATCGGAATGATTATAATCAATGCAAAAACCAAAGTAGAAACGCAAGACAATATTATAATTGAAAGGGGCAATATAGCAATCGACCAATCGTTAGAGGTATATTCAGAAAACTCCTTGTCCCCAAGCAGCCCGTCTGTTGCAAAAAAAACAACAAGCATTACTGCTAAACTGATCAACATTCCGAAAAAGCAAATTCTTGACTTTTTATTCTTAAAATCAAACATAGTATTTCTCCTCTCTCAATAAATCAGTCACTCTTAATTTTATGAATTAGTTTATCACAGTTTTTTAAATATATCAACAATATTAGGCGGCGGGAACGACCGTCTGCTTCGCCGCCTTGTCAACTTTGCGGCTTGCATACTGCCGGCTCGACGACCGCAAGCGAAGCTCGCGGTACCCGTCTGCGCCTATCCGAAGCTAAAATGCATTGTCAATGCATTTTGACCGAGGAGAACAGCTCTGCGGTCCCGCTTCGGCTCCCTCTCGGGTTCGATTCCCTTGCTGTTACTTCATAAACATCAAAAAAACCACCCTGTCGGGTGGCTTTTTGATGTTTGGTGGAGGCGGCGGGAATCGAACCCGCGTCCGAAACCATCTTCGCACAAACTTCTACGAGTGTAGTCAAAGTATTTAATGAAATTCCCGCAATGAAACACCCTTTGACAGGTGCGTCAGCACGGTAGCTTCATTTTACAAAACAGTCGCAAAGCTTAGACTGTTTCGTTCACACCGCTGACCTGCGCGGTGTCGGGTCCGAGTTGCTGACGCCGCTTGCCGCAGGCTCGGATAACCTACGGGGCGACGAGGCTGCTTAGGCAGCCTGAAGTGCTAAATTTCTGTTAGCGTTTAAATTTAAATTTCCCGTTTTTTAAAGAGGCCAACGAGAATCCTCTACTCGCTATTCATACGTCGACGACCCCGTCGAAACCTTTACGCCCCCGAATCTCCACCGGATTTTCGGCGGTAAGGTTTATTATACTCCTAAAAAATAAAATTTCAAGAGCCCTTTTTCGCTTTTATTTTGTCCTTGAGGAAAAAGTGATATACCACGATTGCCACGAAGATTACAATCAGTATTGCCAACACTGCGTATTTGTATACGTCAAGATATTCAAGGATCAAACGCCAGTTCTTGCCCAGCATATTGCCACAGAACACCAGAACAGTATTCCACACTGTGGAACCTATCAAGGTAAATGCGGTAAACTTTACAAATGCCATCTTGCAGGTGCCGGCAGGAATTGAGATAAGACTTCTCACAATCGGTACGCAGCGGCAAATAAGAACGGAGACCTCTCCCCTTTTTTCAAACCATCTGATAGCCTTGCTGATGTCCTCGCCTTTGAGTCTTAGTATCTTTCCGATTTTTCCTTCGACAATCCTTGTAAGTCTGTCTTCATTGAAAAATCTGCCTGCAAGGTACAAAAGAATTGCTCCGCTGTATGCGCCGATGGTGGCCGCAATGATTACTCCGGGAATGGAAAGAGAAGCGCCGGACTCGCTGACACCCTGGGCAGTGAGAGCGCCTCCAAGGCCAAGAATTATCTCAGATGGAATCGGCGGAAAAATATTTTCCAACGCAATCAGCAGCGCGATAATTATATATCCCCAGAAGCCTGCATTGACGCAGGTATTTAAAACACCTTCTATTATTGGTTCAAGAAAATCAAACATTTTACCTCCTGTGCCGTCAGTAATCTATACTGAGGCTGACTTTTGATATTGCCAGAAAAAGCAGGCCGCCCAGATACGTGAGCAAAGGTCCGACCCAGCGATACACTTCAATGCTTAACAAATTTCCGTTGGTCATAGCTACCACTGCAGCGCCCACAAGGAATATTAACGTAAATACTCCCACAACCGCCATGGTAACGGCCCTGCCGTTGGCAAAAGCAACCCCTTGAATTATCTTTTCAGCGAGCTTTGCGATAACGAGAATCACAAGGCCTCCGATAAAGAAGGATGCAACGTAAGATACCCCAACGAAAATGTTTGAAAAACCGCTTTCTGTAAGTCTTAAAGCTTCAACACCGTTTGATACCAGAAGTTTTTCCATAAGGAAGTATATTATTTTGTATGATGCGCTGTTTATAAGAAGCATATCAACGGCAAAGATTACAGTAATAATTATGCCGAACACGTTCTTCGGTATTCCGAAAACCTTCAGTTTTTTATTTCCTGCAGAGCTTCCGAAAATACTGTCAAACCGCGCTTTGTAGTCGTTATTCTTTCCTGCGCGTTCAGAATCCTGCATGTGGTCTTCAACGCTTTCTCCAAGCTTTGCAAGACGGTCGTCCATTTTCTTTCTGCGTCTGCCTACAATAAAATCCTCTTCGTCGATGAGATCATCATTGTCCTCAAACACAATATTTTCCTCATCAACAGATTTCTGTTCGGGCTGGCCCTCACCATCTTCTAAGGGTTCACTTGATTCATTGTCAATGGTTTCTTCCAAATCGTCTTCTTCAAATTCCGGCTCAATGCCGTCATTGATTATGGCTTGTTCCTGTTCACGCTGTGCCTTTTCTGCTTCTGCCTGCAGGCGCGCTTCTTCCTCAGCCTTTATGCGGGCCTCTTCTTCCGCAAGTTCTCTTGCTTTTCGAGCTTCTTCTGCAGCTTTTGCTTTTATGGCCTCCTCGAGACGAAGTCTCTCAGCCTCTTCTCTCTGACGGGCCTCTTCTTCTTTTTGGCGAGCCTCCTCTTCTTTTCGGCGGGCCTCCTCTTCTTCACGAAGTCGTGCCTCTTCCTCAGCCTTTATACGAGCTTCTTCCTCAGCTTTTATGCGAGCCTCTTCAAGGCGTCTTTCTTCCTCGATACGAGCCCTCTCTTTTTCCTCCGCTTCAAGGCGTGCTTTCTCAGCAGCAGCCTCCGCCTCTGCCCGAAGCTTCATCGCTTCGTCATATTCTTCAACCATATCATTGACGGGAACTGTATTGGACAGCTGGTTCATTACCCAATCGTAATC
>JAGAKK010000040.1 GCA_017625675.1 Clostridia bacterium
ATACTGCTGCCTTTTTCCGAAACAAGACCGCCCTCACCGGGGAATTCACCGCTTATATCAAAAGCGTCCGGATTAACTATCTGATATGAAAACTCGCAGTTTTCATCAACAACCTTTGCGAAATATTTTTTCTGTTCCGTTGACAAATTCTTTCCAAGGCCAATGGGGTCCTTCCCCCTTGCCTGTATCGCCGCGTCAAAGGCTTCACAAAGAGATACGTTGTTGATAAGCTCTCTCACCGTGTAGCCAAACTCTTCGTTGATATCATTTTCGCCCTCAGGCCATTTCCCCTCTGTTTCTGCTGCCTCTACAAGCTCAATATAGGCTGAAAAATCTACGTAATCTCCCTCTTTTTCCTTGTAAACGCCGCTTTCCTGCATAGCCTTAATGAGCTCATAGAACTCCATAGCACTTTCGTTTTCAGAACCTTCAAAGCATTCCTTGCCGATATCATTTATAACGTAATCAAGAATATCCTCGTTGCAGTAAAGCTCTAAGTTTCTGCCGTTTCCGTACAGGAAATCGAAAATATACGTTGTGGCATTAACATACATTCTGAAGGACACATCGTCAGGGTTATCCTCAAATTTCTTCAAGGATTTAATAAGCGCTTCATTAAAGAAAGATAATTTTTCCTGAAGCTCCTCGCTCATTCCGTTGTTTTCCGGATCTTCCCCGTTTTCGCCTTCATCACCGTTTTCAACGTTCTCGTCATACTGTGAGTATCCGTTAATGCGCTTTAACAAAAACTCATCATCAATAAGCTCGCTTGCCGCCTCAGCGCCTGCCAGGGGGTGTCTTGCAAAGCTTTCAATAACACCGTATTCGCCGCCTTCAGAAACAAGAATCAGGAACGCTTTCGCCTCGTTGCCTCTTAAATCTTTTTCAACTTTTCCATCTCCCAGATACTTCTCAACGTATGCCGCCGCATCCTCCGGATTTTCCTTCATGATACCTGCAACAACCTCTTTGTATATCATCTTCTTAAGCATAACCGCATGGTCGCTGTAATTGATAAGGTCGCCCAGCTCTTCATAAAATTCCTCGGGTAACTTTCCGTCACCGCCGCCTCTGAAATACTCAATAACACCGGAATTCATCGTATACGTCACGAAATCAATAAGCGCAATGCTGTTGTCCTTGAAATCTTCTCTGCTGATGTCAAGAAATACCGTATATTCCGTTATCCTGCTCTTTTCATAACTGTCAGGTAACTTTTCAAGATATGCCTTGCCCTCGTTTCCAAGCACCTTCAGCACGTCGTAACACCAGGGCTTCTCGATAATGGTTTCCCTTAAAAATTCATTCATTTCGTTGCAGGCGGCAATCTTTTCATCGCTGCTGCTCTCCACGATTTTCTTATATTTTGAAATCAAAGTTTCGCAGGTTTCTGCTACTTCCGCAAGGTTAATATTTGCCTCCTCAACTCCGAAGGAAGAAAGGCTGTTTACGACCCATGCGCCGGGGCCTACCCTGTTCGCCATTACGATAGGGTGCTCTGCAACGCACTCGATATATTCCCCTGCTCTTGTAGGTTCCTTCACCGCCATTGAATAAAATTTAGAAACAGTGGGACTGGCAAATGCCAATGTTCCGTAAAGGGGAATAAGTACCAAAAATGCAACCAGCAAAGTGTCAACGAAGCGAATTCCCAGGCCGAGAAAATTCATTCCTTTTTTCTCAGCAAGTTTTTCTTCAAACTTTTCAACTTTTATCAGTTTCACAAGATTTTTTGAAATAATAAGACAAATAATGAAGAACAAAACAAACAACACAAATGACAACACCACCTGTATGATTCCTCTTGCCAGCAATTCTACGAAACTTGCCAGAAATCCCAGGGAACTGAACAGATCCGCCGGCAGAAGCTTAATTAACGCCATGGAAATGCCCCAGGACGTAAGTTTTGAAATTAAAATTGCAACAATAATGGATAAAACTGTAGCCGCAAGTGAAATAAGCGACCTTACAGGGCCGTCTTTATATCCCTTTTTCATATATCCTATGCCAATGGGCAATGAAACCAATATAAAAGGCACGAATAACGCAATCCATAAAATGATTAAGTCCATATTTATCACCATTCCTCGAATTTATTGTTTTTACTATACCATATATTCACACAAAACACAAGAATATAAATTTATCGAAAAACAATAAATTTATATTGACAAACGAAAACACCTATTGTATGCTGTAATTGTTAAAAGATATAAACTTCAAAAACGAGAGGAGATAATAATCGTGCTTAAAATTTCAAAGAACACGTCTCTTAATTTATCAATTGTTATTTCAATATTGTTTATGGCTCTATGTGTTGCCGGACTATTTATAATGCCTTCCCTGACAAAGCTTCTTATAGAAACAGAAAATAATATCGGGAACAGAAGCGCAATTCCTCAAGGAGGCCGCACCTTCATATTGGTACTTTCATATCTGGTGCTTGCAGTATTTATGCTGGCAGACGCTCTGCTTTTTATGATTTTGAAAAGAGTTAAATCAGGCAAGGTATTTACGGCAGAAACAGTCTCCCTTATAAGAGGTGTTTCCTATTGTTGTTTTCTCGTAGGGTTGCTGTTTGCCCTTCTCGGCATATATTTCCAGCTGGCGTTTATCGTAGCATTCATGGCAGCGTTTCTCGGAATCTGCCTTCGAGTAGTAAAAAACGTTATCGAAGAAGCCACTGAAATCAAGGCCGAAAATGAATTAACCGTGTGACAAGAAAAGAGGTATTATCGTGATAATAATCAATCTTGACGTTATGATGGCAAAGAGAAAAATGTCCCTGAACCAGCTTTCCGAAAAAGTGGGTATCACTCTGGCAAACTTATCAATTTTAAAGAACAACAAGGCAAAGGCCATACGCTTTTCCACCCTGGATGCTATCTGCAAGGCCCTTGATTGCCGTGTTGAAGATATAGTGGAGTACGTCCCCGACGAAAAGGAGGGGATCTAAAATGAATAAAGAAAGCACTGTAAATACTGTTTTTGCCTGGTGTTGTTTTGGCCTGGCGCTGTTTTTCTGCAGAATGTTTCCCGTTGTCAACAAACCGCTGGGAGGGTTCCTGTTTACCATTGCCATATTTGGTGCCACCACCGCTGTATTGCTTGTAAAAAAGATAAAGATTCCTATGGGCGCAATAATCATGGAAGTTTTCTCGGTGCTGTTGTCCCTGGCATTTATTGTATCTGACAACAGATTCTTGTCGCTGGGTACTCTTGTGGGAACACTTGTGGGGTATTGCTACTTTGTATACTCCGCCACAGGAAACAAGCTTGAAAAAGGACTTTCAGACCTTCTGTTTTTCGATTACCTTAAGGCAATGTTCATATTCCCCTTTTATTCTCTTGAAGAATTTTTCAAGGTTCTGGGCCAGAAGAAAACGAAAAGCGGCACTGCTGTAGCCCTGAAGGTCCTCTGCGGACTCGGCATTGCAATTATCCCTACCATTATCGTCTTTCTCCTTTTGTCCTACGACAAAGACTTCACAAAAATAATGGACGATATATTCAGTTTTAATTTTTCAGACGTTATTTCCTGGATAGTAAGCATTGCCTTTTCAATCCCCGTTGGAATGTATATTTACGGTCTGTTTCACACCTCTTGCTACGATAAGGGCACCGATATTTTCACCAAGGACTACTTTAATAACGGCCTTAATAAAGTGAGAATACTTCCCGGCATCACTGCATTAACGGCAACTGCCCCGATTCTCTTTATTTACGTAATCTATTTTATTTCTCAATGGAAGTACTACGTTTCAGGCTTCACAGGAGTCCTCCCGGAAGAATTCAGTTACGCCGCCTATGCAAGAGAAGGCTTCTTCCAGCTGTGCGCCGTATCCTTTATTAACCTTCTGATAATCCTTACAATTACGCTTTTCATAAAGCGAGCCCCGGAAAAAAGTTCCCTGCTTCTGAAAATCCTGTCGGTAATATTCTGCGTATTTACGTTGGTGCTGATAAGCACTGCCACAGCAAAGCTTGTAATGTATATCAAGGAATACGGTCTGACACAAAAAAGAATATACGCAATGTGGTTTATGATGGTAATTGCATTGGTGTATATTGTGGTGGCGCTGGGACAATTCATCTCAAGGCTGAAAGCGTTTCCTGTCTGTGTAGCAATAGTGCTTTTGCTTTTTGCAGGACTTTCTCTTTCAAATATGAACGGAGTGATTGCAGGATACAACGTAGACAGGTATATTGACGGAAGTCTTAAAACAGTTGACGTTGAAGCCCTTGAAAACTTAGGGGACGCGGCAGTACCTTCTTTGGTAAAGCTTGAAAAACACCTTGAAGCTAAAGCATCTGAAAATGAGACGGCGACAGCGCTCCTTGACTGTGTTGACAGCGCGCTTGACCGCAAGTGCTTCCAGCTCTTTGCCAAGAATGAGGACAACAGTTTCTGGAAGTTTTCAATACCCTCTTATATGGCAAGAAAGTCATTAAAGGAAACTGACCGGTTTTAAATTGCAAAAACACACAATAAAAAGCGGTTGGCCGGAGAATAAATAATAATACCTGAAGTTTGAATATTGAATATTTATGCAAGGAGGTGCATACTTATGAAAAAACATTTTGTTGCTACAGCATTTACAATAGTCTACGCATTGTCCTTGAGTGTCGGACTTACCTGTTTATTGAATTTGTTCGGAATTGCACTGACTTCTGCAGTCTTTAACGAGAATGTAAAAGCAGATTATCCGAAATTTGTTCCATTTTGTATAATTGTGGGGATTTTGGCATTAGCTACCTTAATCGTTACCTTTGTTCTAAATTTGAAAATAGGTAAAAAATTAGAATTCACAAAAAAGACTTGGTGGATACAAATGGTTTCCGCATTTGTTATATCCATCCCTGCAGTATATTTTGTTCAAATAATATTTGACTTTCTTCAAAAAACTTTTTAACAATGAGAATTAATAAAAAAGGCTGCATTCCTACTTTATTGTAGGTTTGCAGCCTCTCTTTTTACGTAAATTTATTCAAGAATTATTCCTCAATAGCAGCCTCAGGAGCGTTCTTCTTTACGCTTGCAATGCCGTTCTCACAGCTTGCCTTAGCCTTGTAGCCCTCGGAAGTAGCGATAACCTCGCCATTCTTAGCCTTAAGACGGAAGCGGAACTCGCCTGCCTTGTCCTGATACATCTCAAACTTAGGATGCTTAACTGCCTCGTATCCCTCAACTGTCTGGTCCTCAACGTCACCTACACAGTTGTTCTTTACGCTCTCAACACCCTTAAGGCATGCAGCCTTAGTTGTGTAAACCTCAGATGTAGCGATAACCTCGCCGTTGCCTGCCTTAAGATCGAACTTAAAGCCTGTTGCTGTTTCTCTAACTACGAATTTTCCCATTGGAGTAGTCCTTCCTTTCAATTGATTATTTCGACAATTTCCCTTTAACTAAGGGCATATTCTTAATTACAGTATAGCGGTTATTATTTAATAAATCAAGAAAAAATTTTATTTAGCAAAGGATACAATTCCCTGCCCCCTGTCACGTATCCGTCACAGGTTAAATTCTGCCGCCTCGTAAAGGGCCTTTGCCTTTTCTGCAGGGCAGGATTCCTTGTCCTCAAATTTAAAAACGTACTCAGAAGCCTGCTCAGGATATTGCTCTCTCATCATCTCGTACTTCGGCGTACAAAGCTTTCTGAAAGGCAAAAGCTCCACTTTTTTCACGCAGGTATAAGGCTTTATTATCTTCGCTAACTTTTTTACCGAGTCCTCATTGTCGTTCACAGATGGCACGATCACCCTGCGCACCCATGTAGGGATACCCTTGGACTCCAGAAGCTCAAGAAATTCCATGGTCTTCTCAAATGAACCGCCGGTATATTCCTTATAGTCCTCTTCATTGTCAAATTTTACGTCCAGAAGACAGAGATCCGTATATTCAAGTACCTTTTCAGCGGCCTCTCCCGTAACGCAGCCGGACGTGTCAAGAGCCGTATGTATCCCCTTTTGTTTGCAACGCCGCATAAGCTCAGCCACAAACTCAGGTTGCAAAAGTCCTTCTCCGCCGGACACGGTAATTCCTCCGTTTTCGCCGTAATAAGGCTTGCAGCGAAGTACCTTCTGCAAAAGCTCCTCCAATTCAACTTCCTTTCCGTGGGAAAAATCCCATGTGTCAGGATTGTGGCAATAGGCACACCTGAGAGGGCAACCCTGCATAAAGATTACAGAGCGCACACCCGGTCCGTCCACTGTTCCCATGGAAAGAAAAGAATGTATTCTTCCTTTGATCATATTTTACATTGCCTCATGGAATGTTCTGCTGATTACTTCCTTCTGCTGTTCTTTTGTAAGCTTGCAGAAGTTAACGGCATATCCTGAAACTCTGATTGTAAGGTTAGGATAAAGCTCAGGGTTTTCGTATGCAGCAAGGAGCTGTTCACGGCGCATAACGTTAACGTTAATGTGGTGAGCCTTGTTGTGGAAATATCCGTCAAGAACGTTTACAAGGTTTGCCGCCCTCTCCTCATCGTTGTGGCCGAGAGCCTCAGGGGTAATGGAGAATGTGTTGGAAATACCGTCACGGCAACTGTCGTAAGGAAGTCTTGCCACAGAGTTAAGAGATGCAAGCGCACCGTTTTCCTCTCGGTTGTGCATAGGATTCGCACCCGGAGCAAAAGGCTCGCCGGCCTTTCTTCCGTCAGGGGTAGCGCCTGTATTCTTTCCGTATACAACGTTTGAAGTGATTGTAAGGGCGGAAAGCGTATGCTCTGCGCCACGGTATGCAGGTGTTTCCTTAAGAAGGGCAATAGTTGAACGAAGCACCCAGGTTGCAATCTCGTCTACCTTTATATCGTCATTTCCGAATTTCGGGAAGTCACCCTCAATTTCGAAGTCCATGATAATGCCCTGCTCGTTCTTTATGGGGCGTACCTTTGCAAACTTAACCGCACTGAGAGAGTCTGCAATAACTGACAAGCCCGCAATACCAAAGGCCATAAAGCGGTGTACGTCGGTATCGTGAAGAGCCATCTGCACACGCTCGTAAGCGTACTTATCGTGTACACAGTGGATTACGTTCATAGTGTTTAC
The DNA here is from genome assembly GCA_017625675.1 of Clostridia bacterium. Classification (GTDB taxonomy): domain Bacteria; phylum Bacillota; class Clostridia; order UBA1212; family UBA1212; genus RGIG8523. Next base: position 7,051 of record JAGAKK010000040.1, read on the forward strand.
GTAAAGGTTACACAGCCACTTGTGATATATTGCAAAACGCTTCATTACCTCGTCGTAGTCAAGGACTTTGCCCTGATATACTTCCATCTGGGGGCCGAGGCGCTTGCCGCTTACGTTGTCGTAGCCGCCGTTAAGGGCAAGGAGCAAGAGTTTTGGCATATTGCAACGAGCACCGAAGAACTGCATCTGCTTTCCTATCTTCATTGCAGATACGCAGCAGGCAATACCGTAATCGTCGCCGTAGTGAGGTCTCATAATATCGTCGTTTTCGTACTGGATAGAGTCAGTATCTATGGAAACCTTTGCGCAGAAGCGCTTGAAGGGTTCAGGAAGCTGCTCTGACCAGAGAATCGTAAGGTTCGGCTCGGGAGCAGAACCCATTGTGTAAAGGGTGTTAAGGAAACGGAAGCTGTTCTTTGTAACAAGGGACTTTCCGTTTTCTCTCATTCCGCCGATACTCTCCGTGATCCACATAGGATCTCCGCCGAAAAGCTCATTGTATTCAGGGGTACGAAGATGTCTGGCCGCGCGGAGCTTCATAACGAAGTGGTCCGTGATCTCCTGAGCATCTTCCTCGTCAATAAGACCCTTTTCAATATCTCTCTGAACGTAAATATCAAGGAAGGTGCTGACTCTTCCCAAAGACATTGCCGCGCCGTTTTGCTCCTTGATAGCCGCAAGATAACCAAAGTACACCCACTGGTATGCTTCCAATGCGTTTTTAGCAGGCTTGCTTATATCGTATCCGTAGGACTCTGCCAGTTTTTTGAGCTCGCCCAGGTAAACTATCTGCATATAAAGCTCAGCCGCAAGGGTTACTTTTTCCTGGTCCATCGTTACGTACTGAAGCTTTGCCTGATCCTTCTTCTTCTCCTCAATGAGAACATCTACACCGTAAAGAGCAACCCTTCTGTAGTCGCCGATAATTCTGCCTCTGCCGTAAGCATCGGGAAGTCCGGTAATAAGCTTAGCAGAGCGGGCTGCACGCATCTCTGCAGTATATGCTCTGAAAACGCCTTCGTTATGGGTAGTTCTGTACTTGAACTCCTCCTCAATCTTATCGCCCAGCTTGTAGCCGTACGCCTCGCAGGCACTTCTGGCCATTCTGATGCCGCCGAAAGGATTTACGCCTCTCTTCAAAGGAGCATCCGTCTGGTATCCCACGATAAGCTCATTCTCTTTATCAAGATATGCAGGAGCGTAGTCGGCCACGGAAACAACGTTTTCCGTGTCAATGTCAAGCACCCCGCCGTTTTCTCTCTCTTTCTTAAAAAGCTCCTCCAGCTTCGCATAGAGATTCTTCGTTCTCTCCGTAGCTCCGCTCAAAAAACTTTCGTCTCCGTCATAGGGCTTGCAGTTCAGGTGTATAAAATTCCTGACGTTGATCTCATTTTGCCAATCGCCGCCTACAAAGCCTTCCCATTCTTTAAAACTCCCTAACATAGTACACCTCCGAATAATGTAAAAATATTAGCAAATTGTATTTTTTCTGTCGCTTTCGAAACCGTATTTTCCCCCGATGGACTTCTTATGAAATACATCATTGTAGAATAGCATCTGAAACCCTTTATGTCAAGTGCTTTTCTTAATAATTTCAGATAATTTTTTCAAGTCCTCTGCGTAAACGTCTTTAAGACTTCTGTTGTATATGGTGCTTGCAGGATGGTACAGAGGAAATACCACTGCGCCTTTTCTTTTTTCAGTCCCACCCACAGGGCTTTCAAAAGCCTTTCCGTGGCATTCTCCCACGCCCTTTGAAAGATTCTCACGGAGCAAGCCCTCAGTACACATTGCCAATGTTTTAAGAGGAACGTTTCCCAGCGTCACAATTACCTTTGGACTTATTATTTCAAGCTCTCTCAGAAGATATTCAGAGCCCTTTTCTATCTCCGCGGTTTTAGCAGGTCTGTTGGCAAGGCCTTTTCCTGTTTTTCCCACTCTCGCCAACCGGTACTTAATAGCATTGGTAATAAAAAGTTCGCTTCTCTCAAGTCCTGCTCCGCATAAAAACTCATTGAGAATTGCCCCTGCTTTTCCTACAAAGGGTCTGCCCTCTGCCACCTCGTCCTTTCCGGGAGCCTCCCCGATAAGCACCACCGGCGAGTCCGCGCCGCCGTCACCAAGCACAAAGCTGAAGCCTCCTGCATTATCGCACACAGGCGCATCTGTGACAGTCTTTATATATTCCTCATACAATGATTTCAAAGCA
>JAGAKK010000041.1 GCA_017625675.1 Clostridia bacterium
AAAATTGCAACAGTTCCGGGCCCTTTTTCACTGATATTTCACAGTTTTTGAGCCATTATCTGACGGCTTTTACACTGTCAATATCTCTAAGATCTACGCCTTCATTGAGCTTCAAAAAATCGTTCAAAGCATCAATTCTGATGAGATGCTTACGGCCAACGTAAAGGATCGGGAGCTTTCTGGCTTTCACGAGATCCCGCATCGTATTTCTTCCGATGCCGGTATATTCAGCGGCCTCTTCGACCTTTAATGCGATTTTAACTGTCATTGATAGTTTCCTCCTATTTGTAATTGCCTCCATTTCTGCCGGAGGCGGGCAAGTTAAAATACATCATAAAATTCTCCTTACGGGCGGTGACGGATGCCACCGCCCTGTGTTAATCTGTCCCTGTTTCCATATATATCAGTCCCGCATATTAGGGGACATTGTGTTCAATTTGAAAAATTCCTTCTTAAATATAAAAAATAGTGATGGGGTTACTTGGTTTTCTTCTTGGGCTTTGCTTCTGCTAAATAGATTCTTGTTACCTTGTAACGATGATGACCGAGATTTTCGCTAACGATCTTTTGCGCTTGTCTGGGGTTGTCTTTCAATGCCTCTTCGTGGGTCTTCTGTGCGTAGCCATGGCGAAGTCCGTGCCAGGAGATGGTGGCGTGTCTTTTCTTCTTGCCTTCTTCTACAATCTTGTCACGATCCTTGACCATAAACTTCTCTCTGTTGTAGCTCATCCAGTTCTGTAGAGATCGTTTTTCGTCCAAAACACCGTGTTTTTCGCTGTTTGAGATCAGATAATCACCGGGGCGTAATCCTCTGGCTTGAAAATATTCAACATATCTGACGATCAACGCTCTTTGTGCCGGATTGAGTGTAATATTACGCTTTTGACCGCCTTTACCCTTGGGAACTACAAGCTGACCGTTTTTCAATGCCGACATCAAATATTCAAGCTTCGTTCTGCACATTTCTTCGATTCTTAATCCGAAAGCATCAATGAAATCAAAAGCGATCACCACATCCGTTCTGCCCATTTCCTCAGCAACAGCTCTTGCCTTTTCTTTTTCTTCGGGGAGCCATGCGCGATTCTCTACACCAACAGCCCTCTTGGGAAGATCCAAGCAGTTATTTTCGGACAGCTTGTTCTTGCTGCCGGACAGTCTGTGAAAAAAGCGTATACCCGACAGATCGGATTGAATGGTTGCCGGTGAAGCCCCCGATTCTATCAGATACTCAACGTAGGCTCGAAAGTGTCTGTCTTCCACGTTCTTAAACTTCTGCAGACGAAAATTGTCTGCTAAAAAGCCACAGAACCGTTTGGTTGCTTCATAGTGTCTTTTCCTTGTCCCGAAGCTCAACTCGTTGCAGTACTTGTATATGGACGTGACTTGTTCACATAGGTTCTTGTGGAGACCCGGATTCATTACCTTAATCGGCGGAAGATGTTCGGGTATTACAAGCTCTGTGCCGGGCGGTGCATTTGCCTGTTCCAAGGTGTTTGTTTTATTAACGTCTGACATAGGAATTGTTCTCCTTTCTTTAAGATTTATATTTTCACGCAGCTAAGGGACAGTCGCTGCGAAAAAATCTGTGTACGAAAATATGGGGTTTAGGGGGCATTTTCGTCACGAGGATTTGGCTCACAGTTATTGACGAAAATGATTTTCTGTACGAAAATTTTTGCGCCGTCATTTCGAAGTGACAGGCATTTATCATCTCAAAAGGACAGTCCTGGCACCTGCTATCGTAGGCTTAAGCTTGTCGTATTCGGCTTCCTGC
>JAGAKK010000042.1 GCA_017625675.1 Clostridia bacterium
TAGCAAGTTATAGATTGAACGCTAGATTCGGAATTGAATTTTACATCCTTGTGGCGATCGCCCGGAAAAGAAACCGAACTCCATTCAACGTGTGATTCACAAGCGGCAATCGCTCTTGCAAGTCCCGTTGAATTTACAGTGGCCTCTCCTTTTTTAACTATGCTATCATTTTTTGAGGATTTGATGGCGGTTACAATTGCCGAATCAGCCAAACCATATTCATCGGTATTGTAGGCAGCACGGGTGGCTTCGCCGGAATATTGCGTTTGAAATACACGCCAATCTGTAACAGTTCTATATTTTGTAACCGCGCGTTGACGGGTTACATAGCTGTCACCAACTTTTTCTCTATATGTTTCATAGTCTGTATAAGGCTCTTGACGGTCGTATCCGATTGAAGCTGTACAATTTCCTTCAACTTGGGCCGTACATACGATTGCTTCTCTTATACTTTCTTTAACATCGCAAAATTCAGCATTAACAACATCAACGGGCGTTTCATTTTTTGTTCCGAGTTCTATGAGAAGTTCTCTGAGAAAAGTGTCTTTATCAAATTCTTTTTTTATTGTAAATACCGCATCAAAATTCATAGTATTTAACCCCCTCTTACTTTAATAATTTTGCTTTTTTATTACGCTCGACGATAAGCGAATCAAGAACTGTAATTATTTCCGCTTTGTTTTCTGCGGTTTTGAGTTCTTTGACTTTAGCAGAGATTTCTGCTTCAAGTTCAGCAAGAGCTTCGTTGCTCATTGGATCGCTAAAACGGATTTTCTCGGCAAGTTTTGTGAGTGCCGCTTTGGTATCGGTGTCTGTTTCAGCACTTGCCAACATTTCTACGTCAACCTGTAGAGATTTGATGTAGAAAACTTTCTTTTCTACCTTTTCTTCTACACGACTTATTTCTTCTCTTCCGATTTCCGTTCCAATCAAACAAATTGCCGAGATACCCAGTATCAATGCACATACCACAACAGCAATCCAACTTGCCGTTAATGGCAGTGCCATAAATACTACAAATGCAATAATTTGAATGATCCAATATGTAATTCCAACAGGGATTAATGGAATGCCAAGAAATTTGCTTTTTAGAGTATTTGTACCATTAAATGCAAATTTCCAAATAGCAATTTGCAAAGCAAAAGCTACGACAGTAAAAGCATAAGCAATCCAAAACGTTGCAGTTTTTGCCGTGGGAATTACAAAAGCAATTACATTAAAAAGAGTAAAAGATATTGCTAACACTGCATAAGCCATTACACTATTTTTCTTCATTTATTAACCCTCCCTTTTGCTGCCACATTTTGGGCAGAACTTGCCGGGCTTAATAAACTTAAATCCGCAGTTACTACAAACATCGGGTGAAGATTGCGGTATTCCACACTCATCACAAAAAGCAGCGCCGGGTGTTAACTTTGCACCGCAGTTTTCACAGAATGCATTTGCTTGCGGCTGAGTGTTCATACCCGAAAATGCATCATTTACCGCACCGCCAACCACTCCACCAACAGTTCCTCCAATACCGGACATTAATCCTAGTCCGATCCCCATGTTAGTAAATTCACCAATGCCTTCGTTTTGAGCAGCTTGCTCAGCAACATCAAATCCTCGCTCTTGTTGATATGTATACCCCTCGGTAGCGCGTTTTTGTGCCAATGCCTGAGCTTCAATAACAGTTTTTTGAGCCTCGGTTTGCGCAAAAATAACATCGGTTTGTTGCTTTAATCTTGCTTCTGCTATATCAGCGTATTGACGAAAATGGAGTTCTTTAAATTTTTCGTACTGTCTATCGCCATCAGGCTTGACAATATTGGTGACAAAAAAGCGGTTTAAAGCAATACCGTAATCTCTGAAATCACCAATCAGTCGGGTATGTATGCCTTTCGAAAAAATCTCAAGATTTTCATCAATCTCAAAAATGTTAATAGCGCTTGCTTTCATCTCTTGCGCCATATATGTTTTGACTCTTGTCATTAAAAAGGATCGAAAGAACGCAGTAAGTTGGTTTCTGTCAAGAATGCGCTCAGTTCCCACAAGTTTTACAAGCAATTTACGGGAGTCTTCCACACTAAGTGTCATTTCGCCGGATGCACCTATTGACAACGGGAACTTATATGTTGGTTCTACATATTGAACCTTTGAATCAGTGCCCCATTTAATAGCCATTTGCTCAGTTTTATTGACAAAGTAAACTTCGCAATGAAATGGAGTTTCACCACCCGTTGGAATATTAGCAAACTTTCTAAGTAGTGGAATATTTTGTGTTTCGAGTGTATGCCGTCCGGGGCCGAACAAATCAAGGGCTTGTCCATTCATAAAGAATATGGCTTCCTGACTTTCGTGCACGATCAACTGAGTGGTTGTGTTAAAATCCTCACACGGATGCTTCCATATGAAGGTACTATTATCACCTTCATACTTAATGATTTCAGCAATCTGCGACATCCAAACACCTCCTGTTTTATTCTATCTACAGCATAAACCGTTATACTTGTTATTGATTTTTGATTATTTTTCACAAATAATAGCAATATTAGTGATATAACACTAATAATACACCTATGTTCACACTCTGTCAACAATTTTTAGTGATATATAACTAACATTCCACATGTGTAGTGATATATCATTATTTGTATGGACAAACTAACATTGAGGTGATAATTATGGGTATTTGTGAATTTACCGTCAACAGAATTTACGAGCTTTGCCGTGAGCGCAAAATCACGCCTAACGCCCTTAGCTATATGGCTGGTGTTCCCCAGGCAACTATCAAAAGCATCCTGAACGGCGAAAGCAAAAATCCGGGAATTGTAACCTTGAAAAAAATCTGCGACGGTCTTGAGATCACGCTGATAGAATTTTTTGACACTCCCGAATACAAAAATCTGGAACAGGAACTTAAATAATTAATTCCTTTGACATTTTTGCGCCTAATTTGCACGCCGTGAAAAAGGCGTCCTTTACCTCCAGATATTGTATCTGGGCGGTAAGTTCAAACAGCTCCTCAAAGCATTTCGTCTGCTCTTCATTCATTAAGGCTCTCAGCTCCCTCTCCTTTTGCAACGCTTCTTTTGCAATTAAGGAATATTCCGGGTCATCTGCCGTGTTTTTTTCAGAAAGATAATCAGAAAACAAATTGCCTATTACTTTTTCCATATTTAAGCCTCCATTCTCTTCTATATTTTAATATTTTTGTCATAAAAAAGTCCTGTGCTGTCGGCACAGTTTTCACAAAAAATGAGTCAGGGGGCAGGTCCCTGACTCATTTTTGCTTACAAGAAAAACGCCTGCCGGTGTTGGCAGACGTTTTGAAATAATTAATTATTACGTTTTAGAGTAATTCTTTTATTCTTCGTTCGGCTTCTTTATAAACGGCTTCATCATCGCGAATAGATATTACAATAATTTTCATAGTTTCTCGGTCTCTTATTAAAGAATAAACTATACGATATCCAAGATTTCGAAGCTTAATTTTATAAAAACCATTTAATTTCGACGTGGCATGATTTCCCAGAGGCTTTCCTATGCCATCGGGTGGTGGCAACGGACGTTCAGCTGTCTTTTCTATTGCTTTCAATATAATCTTACGATTATACGGATCCAGACGTTTTAAGTCACGCTGCGCCTCCTTTATATATTCGATTTTCCACTCCATGGCAAAAACTCCTCATTCTATGTCAACATCAATATCGACCAGATCATCACCGGTAACACCCAATTCTTTCAGCATTTCCTCATGAGAAAGATTTTCGGAATCATCATTGCAAGCAACACGCTTCTGCGCTTCAACCATCAATGCATAATCAGACAGAAGATCCATCAATGATTCATACTGACTGGGGGAAATAAGTACACACGCAGGACGATTATTTTTAACAACTATCTTCGTACCGGTTGTTTCTACTTCGTCAAATATTTTCGCCGCTTCACCCTTGTTAAATCGGGTAATAGGAACCATAGCGTTCATCATATCTACAACTGACATTTTGTTCATCATAAACTCCTTTCAAAAACACTATTCCCTACTTTCAATATTATTATACGTTATTCAGCAAATAATGTCAATGTTTTTATCGTTAAATTTATAGATAAATTTCTAAACATTATCTTGTTTGAAACAATTATTGAATTTCAGCTCATAATGTCGTATAATGTCATAAACAGTATTATTTCAGGTGACGAATTATGGCAAATGATTTTCAAAGAGACACTTCCGAAATTCTTAAAGAGTTAGAGAATTGCTCCGACTTCAAAAGTTTTTACCACGAAAACAAAGAATATCTGGTAACAGCCGGCTTGGCTACTATGCTCAACGACCTTGCCGAAAGCAAAGGTTTGAAACGCTCTCAGATTTTTAAGCAGGCTGAGCTTTCGGAAAACTACGGCTATCAGATTTTTTCAGGCATTCGTGTGCCCGAGAGAAACAAAGTCATAATGCTTGCCTTCGGTATGGGGTTAAACCTTGACGAAACACAAAAATTATTGAAATGCGCCGACTATCAGACGCTTTACGTAAAATTGCCCTTTGACAGCATTATCGTATACGGTCTGTGCAAGGGCTTGTCGGTAATAGAAGTCAACGAGCTCCTGTTCGAGTACGGCCTGAGCACACTTTCCTGAGGTATTGCCCGCTATGAAAATTTGTCCCTATTGCAAGTCAGAATTGACCGATAATGCACAGTTTTGTCTGTACTGTATGAAATCGTTAGACGAAAAAACTGTATTGTCCGCGGCAACGGCGAAAAAGAAACCGTTACCGTGGATTTTGCTTGCATTTCTGGGACTTTCCCTGGCAATAATTATTATCGTTTTGTGCTTTGTTTTTGGCAAAAAAGCGCCTGACGACAAGGACAACTCCTTGCCAACGACCAACAGCCCTTCGAGTATTACCACGGAAATGCCTACGACTACAGCCACGGTTAGTGCCATGGCTACTAATAGCACGAAGCCTACCGCAAATTCTGCAAGTGAGCCTACCGCGACTGCTACAAATCCTACAGCGACTGCTACGACAGAGTCAACTTTGAAACCTACGGCGACCGTTGCTACCGGTACGAATACCTCTGCAAACCCAACAACTTATACTACAAAACCCACGGCGACCGCTACAAGTATCACAAAGCCCACAGTGAAACCTACGGCTGTGCCTACTACGAAGCCTACCGTTAAACCAACGGCAACCACTACTAACAGCACGAGGCCTACAGCGACTGCTACTACAAAGCCCACGGCGACGCCAACATTGAAGCCTACTGCCACACCTACTGCCACACCTACGGCTGTGCCAACCGTTGCTCCCACAGCAAAGCCCACAGCTACACCCGGAGGCGCCTACTCATATCGTGACGCAGTGCCTTCAGATGACTTCAAGGGATACACAAGCATTACCGATAATGCCGTTGTCGTAACGGGGATTATTGCTCCTGATGAAAATGGTGTGTACTACGTTCCGGATATGATTGACGGCAGAAAAGTAATTGCCGTAACTGCAGAATTTTCAGCAAATATTGAGCTGGCAACAACAGTGAAAAAAATCGTTATCCCCTCTACCGTAAGAACAGTATGGGCAGGATCGCTTTCAAATTGTGTAAATATGACAGACGTCTATCTTTGCGGCACAGGCACTGAGCATTGTATTGAATTTGAAATAAAAGCACTGCCTGACGTAACTTTGCGAAATTTTGAAATTACCTTTCACTATGATCCCGAATGTTGTGGCAGAGATTATTTTTTCTTGAAAATCGGCCGAGCCCCGAGCACACACCCGGATTATGCATACCAGGCAAAATACGAAGAATGGGATCCTTCAACACCCATCGATTGATGCAAGAGCGAGGCAAAAATGACAAGAGAAGAATACGTAAATGATTTGCGAAAAACATACTCCATTGTGAGCAAGCTTGCCGAGAAAAACGGTTGTATGGCACTGAGAATGCGACATAAAACATTGCAGAAAGACATCGTGCTTCACAGCCTTCCTCAGGCAATGCCAATATACAGAGAACTTATGGGTATCCGCCACGAAAACTTGCCGCTCATATACGATTGCCTTGAACTGGAGGATGGGCAGATTGTGCTGGAAGAATTTATTGACGGACAGACAGTTGCTCAGGTTCTTGAAACAGGAAACTACAAAAAGGCAGGAGCTCGCACGGTAATGCTTTCCCTGTGTAGTGCCCTTGGCGTATTGCACGAAAAAGGCTTTGTCCACCGCGATATCAAGCCTGAAAATATAATGATCCGGGACAACGGCACAGTTGTTTTGCTGGACTTTAATGCCTCCCGAAAAATCACCGTGGACCCGGCCCTCAAAAATGATTGCACTGCAAAAGATACTGTGATAATGGGTACAGTAGGTTATGCCTCCCCTGAACAGCTTGGCATTACGCAGACAGATGCAAGAGCCGACATATATGCCGCGGGAATATTACTGAACGTAATGCTTACAGGCGCCCACCCAAGCACACAGCTTGCAAAGGGACGTTACGGCAAGATCGTTTCAAAGTGTGCCGCAATAAGCCCGGACGACCGTTATCAGACGGCAGACGAATTGGCGAAGGCTTTTTAGTACAAGCCATTTATCACCCCACAGAAAGGAAAATCACTATGTCATCCTACTCCGAATTGAAATACTCCGACTATCAGACACTTTACATAAAATTGCCCTTTGACAACATTGTCGTATACGGCCTGTGAGGTATTGCCCGCTATGAAAAAATGTCCCTTTTGTAATTCTGAATTAACCGATAATGCGCAGTTTTGTCTGTACTGTATGAAATCATTAGACGAAAAAACTGTATTGTCCGCGTCAACGTCGAAAAAGAAACCGTTACCGTGGATTTTGCTTGCGCTCTCGGCAATTTTCCTGGCAATAATTATTATCGTTTTGTGCATTGTTTTTAGCAAAAAAGCTCCTGACGACAAGGACAATTCCTTGCCAACGACCCAAAATCCTTCAATTTCGGAAACCAATACAGCCTCAATGCAAACGGCTGCTCCAAAGCCAACAGATGCACCGGCAATAACCTATTCATATCGGGATGCCACTCCGGAGGACGATTTTAAGCGCGACAACAGTATCACTGATAATGCTGTCGTTGTTACAGGTATCATTACTCCTGAAGAAAGTGGTATTTATTACATTCCCCGTAAGATTGACGGAAAAAAAGTGGTTGCAATTACTGCGGATTTTTCATCAGATATTAAAATGGCAGCAACAGTGAAAACAATTATAGTCCCCTCTACCGTAAGAACAGTTTGGGCAGGCGCATTGTCAAATTGCGTCAACATAACAGACGTCTATATCAGCAACTCAGGCATGGAGGAATCTATTGAGTTTGGAATAAAAGTACTGCCTGACTTGGATTCACGAAATTTTGAAATTACTTTTCATTATGATACCTCCTGTTGCAACCGGGATTATCGGCTTTACGAGGTAGACTATATCCCGGACAAAAACCCCGACAATGCATACCATGCAAAATACGAGTATTGGAATCCTTCAACACCCATTGATTGATGCAAGATCGAAGCAAAAATGCGACCGTTATTAGACGGCGGAGGAATTGGCAAGAGCTTTTTAGCACAAGCCACTTATCACCCCACAGAAAGGAAAATCACTATGTCCCCCCACTCCAATGACACTTTCGAAAAATATTCAAAGCTCATTATCGACTACGCCCGAAAAAATTACGACAAAATGTTTCGGCAGGCAGGCGGTTATCTTAAATATAAATTTATCGTGCCCGGAAGCACCTACTCAAACGTGCTCTGGGATTGGGACTCCTGGCTTACCAACATTGCCCTGAGGGAGCTTGACGGCATTGACGATATCAGCGAGTACGAGAGAGGTTGTATTCTGAACTTTCTTGAATACGTTGGAGAGGACGGCAGAATGCCTATTTTTATTACGCCGGAAAGGCTCATCTCCGAGTTTGAAACAGAGGAGGATATGAACACCCATAAGCCCTGTATTGCCCAGCATGCTCTGTTTGTCTGTGAAAACAGCGGCGACTTCGGGTGGCTTCGTGATAAATTTCCTAAGCTGGAAAAATTTATGAGCTTTTACGATAATAATTGCAAGCACGAAAGCGGCCTGTACTTCTGGCTTGATGACTTTGCCATCGGAGTGGACAACGACCCCTGCACCTTTTACAGGCCAAAGAAAAGCTCCGGTTCAATTTATCTTAATTGCCTTATCTACAGGGAAAAATTGGCGTTGGCAAAGCTTGCAAAAGGCCTTGGCTATGAGGGAAAGTGCAAGATTTACGAAAATGATGCCGAAGCATTAAAAAATGCAATTCAGGAGAATTGCTGGGATGAAAGGGACGGTTTTTATTACAGCGTAGACTTTAATTTGCTGCCGGTTGACAAATCAAAAGTGCTCCACGAGGGAGCGCCCAGACATTGGAACTGTTTAATTCAGAGAATTGACGTGTGGTCAGGCTTTATGTCAATGTGGGCAGACATTGCCACGAAGGAGCAGGCAGACCGTATGGTAAAGGAGCATTATCTTAACGAAAGGACCTTTAACGCCCCCTACGGCGTGAGAACACTTTCAAAGCTTGAAAAGATGTACTCCCTTGCAAAGACAGGAAACCCCTCCTGCTGGCTGGGGCCAATCTGGGGCATATCAAACTATATGACTTTTCGGGGACTTGTCAACTATGGATACGTCAATGAAGCAAAAAACCTTGCCCAAAAAACTATAACGCTTCTGGGCAAGGATATTGAACAAAACGGTGTGATGCACGAATATTACCACCCTGACACAGGGGAAGGCATCAACAACCCCGGTTTCCAGAACTGGAACTACCTTTCAATCAATATGATCAATCTGGTGAAGACACTTTGAGAACACCGCACCGGTACTTGATCTCGTAACAATCGCTCTCTTTCCATTGGCCTTTGTCGTCCTCTGTATATATGACGGCAGAGGCTTTGTTTGTTCTTCTTCCCACAACGGTGACAGACCCCGTAACCTCCACCTCCAGACGGTCATTAGGCGCAAGGCTTCCCTCTGCGATCCACCAGCCGCCGGCAGTAAGAGGCTGCCCGTCATATTCCTTCTCTGCAGATTCCGTAGCAATGGTAATAGGCCTTTTCAATATAGTCATATTCGCGGAAGCCTTAAATATGCAATATTGTTCGCTGACGTCATTGCCATATTCATCGTACACCGTCACCGAGTCAATAAACACCTCTGATGAACCCGGCAGAACGTTATCGTAATTTTCTGCTTTCATCTTCACCACCATATTGTGACCCGGCAGGAGTCCGCCGGCTTTGACGTGGTATTGTGAGTACTCCCACTTTTCAAAAGGAGTTCCGTCATAATACTTTTCCATAGAAAAGGGCATTATGCCAAGGATGTATTTTCCGTCTATCATAGGGTGCTCCTCGTCCTCAGGAACTTCAGGAATAACGGTAAAATCAATAAGCGGAGTGTCTCCTTCGCCCTCTTCCGAACCTCCGTTTGGATCGATAACGTTGCCGCCGGGACCGTATCCCGTCACTTCAATGGGAACCCATCCAAGTCCGTCGCAATATATCTCCACCCAGGCGTGAGCATTTTTCACCTTTACAGAAACTGTCTCCGGCCCTACGCCTGAAACAAAATATCCTGTAGTATATCTTGCAGGTATTCCGTGAACACGATACATAAGTGTTGCCGCAGTGGCAAAGTGAGGAGCCACGCCTTCCTTTGCATTCGTAAGGAAAAACAGCGCAATATCGTCTACGTTTGAGGGATACCGTGCATTACCGTTGTTTGTTGCAGCGCCCTTTACGTAATCTCTTATGTCAGCTATCAATGTTTCGCTGTCCTTGTCTATACCGTTTTGTTTTGCAATTTTAAGTAAAATTTCTTTTGTATCTTCGGGAACGTCCAGATATTCATCATAAACAAAAGTCCTGTATCGGTCTGTTTCGTATGAATTGCCCGGATTAAATTTCAGCAAATCAACAAGCTCATTTACAACGTAGCTTTCAGTATAATAGTATAGATCGCTGTCGTTGCAAAAAAGTCTTGTATCATCTCCGAAAACACCCGTTGTTCCTTCAATGCCTGCAGTATAATAAGGCGCCATAAGCCCAACCCCTTCCTCGGGGTCTATGGTAAAAGTAGTTCCCTTAAGTCCCTTGTCACGGCACAACAGACCTATGTAATTAAGCGGATTTGTTTCACTGTCTGTAAAAGGATACCCTGCCGCCTTATCCCAGCCTCTTTTGTTGTAGTCTCCGTAGGACATTGACCTTAAATATACCGAATTATTGCTGTCTAATTTCTGATTTCTGATCGTTGCTACTACGCTTTCGTAATTTTCAGCCTCCGTGTCAGGAAATTCCACATAGACAGGTAGTGACGGATCATTACCGGGCAATGTCTCAGCCGGCTTATCAGGCTCTGACGGCACAAAATCAGGATTCGGCAAAACCGTAAGCGTTCCGTACTCCTTTGTAATTTCAAAGCAGTCCACCCTATTTTCCTTTGCGGGAGTATTGATCTGCATTATATAAAACGTATTGTCACTGCTTCCCACTTCTGTCTGCATTCCGGTAAATCCTGCAATTATCTCGTGGTCTTGAAGGATGTATTCAGGCTCTATACTGTGGTGTTCCAGTGCCGTTCCGTCGTACTTTTTCTCTGCGCTGCCGGAGGTCACCGTTATCTTCATAGGCAATACACGAAGCATTCCCGGCTCAAGCTGAACGTCGTAATTTTTCGTTCTGTCATAATCCCCCTGGGTAATTTTCACCTCTACCGTATTAATAGCCTCTCCCGCTACGGTTATCTCGCCGGTTGTTTTACATTCCAACGTGTGACCCGAAAGAAGCGCATCCGTATCAGCGGACCATTCATCACAGGTCAAAGGTTTTCCATCATATGTTTTCTCTGCGCTGCCTGAAACTATTTTAAGAGGACGCTTCAGCACTTTGAGGATTCCCGGCTTGTTCGCAATTTCGTATTGGTACGTAACGTCTTTTCCGGAGGCATCTGTTATTATAATAGACACTGTATTAAGGTCTTCTCCGGCTCTCTCTACCGACGGAAATATCACTTCAATATTATCCCCGTCATAAAGTTCTCCCTCTGTTATTTTCCACTCATTACACTCCAAAGGCTTTCCGTCGTATATCTTTTCCGCGCTGCCTGTTTCAATGGTTAACTGCCTGCTGAGGAAAAAAATCGAAAAGTCACCGTAGACAATATCGTAACAACCCGTCACGTCACTTCCCCGTGGGTTTGAGATTACTAGTTCCTCAAGACCTGCCTCTACCTTGTACGGATGGTCCTTATTATACTCATAAAACAGCTCTTCATAGCTAAATTGAGCCTTGCCGATATAATCACCTGCGGCAATATTTTCTATTGCAATATCTTTATTTGCGTACTTGTATTCATCTCTGTAATATATCTGCCGCTCTTTTGGCGTTACTGTTATCTGCCTTTTTTTAAGTTCAAACACCCTCTCCTCAGAATAGTATCTGATACCCAGAATATTCTTGCTGACAGCCCTTACGTAATATCGCCCCGGCGCTTCAGGATAATGGCCAACCCACTCGCCGTCAACAGTTTTTTTGTATTCGTAGGAAGGAGTCGCAAAAATTGCTTTTATGTTACATCCCGGTGCCTCCCCGTATGTCCAGACGTTATCACATTCAAGATTACCTAAAAGTATGCCCTTAATACCCAGAAGAGTACAAATTATTACCGCCAGAATAATGCAGGCAACAAAAACCTTCTTTTTATGTTTTTTCAGGAAAGTTATAATTCCAAAAGCCTTGTACATTTTTCGTTCGTACAAGTCCCAGCTTGATTTATTATTGTTTTCATCGTCTCTCATCGGGAGCACCTCCTTCCTCTTACTTATATATAACTACGGCAATACCGTCAACGTTCCGGGGGCATAGCTGTACACAAAACAGTCTGTTACATCAATTTCCTTGCCGTTTGGAAGCTTTTTGTATACTGCAAAACCTGTAATAACGTTCTGGGAGATGCCTACACTTGTTCTGGAAGAGCACTTTACCTCTATACGATGGCCCTCGGGAAGTTTTCCGCCGGTAATGCTCCACTCGTCACATTCAAGGGCCTTGCCGTCATACTTTTTCTCTGCGCTGCCGGTCTCAAGGACAAGGCGCACAGGCGTAATTCTGAGGTATTCCTCAGGGAAAACAAAAGCATATCTGTGGCTTACGTCCTTGCCGTTTTTGTCGGTCACACTGAATGTTACAGCATTTTTTACCGAACCTACAGAGGTTATCTGAGCATAGGAAACCGGCTCCATTTTGTCGCCGCTTAAAAGACTTCCGCCCACAAGCTTCCAGCCCTCATTCGAAAGAGGTGTTCCGTCATAAATTTTCTCCGTCTCGCTGATTGCAAGGTGTATTTTTATGGGCTCCACCGTAAGCTTTCCCGGCTCTGTCACCACCTCATAATAGTTTGAAACATCATTACCGTATCGGTCGGTAATGGTTGCCGCGGCAATATTATCGGTCTCACCCACTTCTGTCAATTCTGCGACGCCCTTAAATTCCGCCTGATGATAGGCCATTAAATCTCCACTCACCAGATGGGCGAGATTTGATGACAAGGGCTCTCCGTCATAAATTTTAGATGCGTCGGACGTAGACACCACCAATTTTATCCTGTTTACAGTAAGGTCGCCCCACTCTTCCTTGACCCTGTACATATCCGTCACGTCATTTTCTGCTTCATCAAGAATTACGTACTGAGGCGCATTCTTCTGGCTGCCCGGCTCAATTCTCTGAGCCACGGCAACACAAGAAAGAGTATGCCCCTGTTCAAGTTTTCCGTATATCAGTTCAGGTCTGCTCCCATCAAACACACTACCCGAGTACAGATAATCCACGTTGTCGGTGTACAAAGTAATCTGCGTCTTTCGTGGCTTTAACGCGTGTATTGACATAAGGAGCAAAAATACCGTCATCAATGCAGACATCGTAATCACCGTAACTCCTGCAGCCAGTGACACTATCTTTATTCTTTTTTCAGATAATTTCATAAAATCACCGCATTCCTTCTGTGTTACAGGCTTTTTTCAAGCTGTTGCAATACGTCCCGGCATTGCTCCATACTTTCCTCGCCGAAAATCTCGTCAAAAAATTCGTTCAAAGGCTCCAGTTGGTGTCTGAGATAAGCAGGGGCTTGCTGACTTAATTTTCTCAATATTTTTGCTGCAATAATATCGTCCACGGCGCCCTCCTCCGTGCCTCCGCAGGCAATCATTACAGGCACGTATTCCCTTAACTGCTTCATTATTCTGTTGCCGAAGGATACCCTGAAATGTTCTCTGAGATATTGATCCAATTTTTTTACCTTTTCCTCATAAGCACCGCTCAGCGAATAATTTTTCTTTGCATTTTCAATGAGTTCGCACCAGTTTGTATAGGAGGCCCTTACCGCCTTTGTTTTAATCGCTTCGAAGGCCTCGCACCTGCTGTCAAGATTTAAGATCATTGCCCTGTCGTAGACCTTATCGGATATTGCAAAGGTAGAGTCATCATTGTTTGCAGTTCCCACAAACCACATATTTTCGGGAAGCAACAGTTTTCCTTCCTTTAACTTTTTAGGGTCTCCCTTTTGTGTAACCGTAGTGATGTCAACGTATCTCTGCTTCGGGTCAGGGATTTCAAGAAGGGACAAAAACTCCGCAAAATAGTACTCAATTCTGGAGATGTTTACCTCGTCAAGCACCGTGATATAAAGCTCGTCACAATAATTTGCTTCGTAAAGTTTTCTCAAAAGAGTCGTTTCGTTAAATCTCTTTGTAAATTCGTTATAATAGCCTACGAGATCGGAACGTTCTCTCCACATAGGCTGCACAGGTACGATAACGGAATCATTTGACACAAACTGCCCAAAAGCATAGGCAAGCGAGGTCTTTCCCGTTCCTGACATTCCCTGTAAAAGAATGATACGGGACACACCCATTCCGGCTACAAAACGCCTTATATCCTCAATATTGTAATAAAGCTTCAACTCACTTGCTGCATAGTTTCGAAAGCCCAGACAAAATTCCTCCAAGGAAAAACGGTCATAGGCAACCTTCTTTTTATGCTTCATCTTTCTGTCAAGCTTTGAAAGCATTGCAAAAGCCTTGCTTTTCTTTTTACTTCCCACCCTTTTTTTCTTCTTCTTTCCCTTTGATACCATCAGGAATATAAGAAGTCTTGCTGTGTATACTGCAAAAAACATCAGAGCAATTATTAAAACCACGCACATTCCAAGGAATATCCACACGGTTTCGGTTTCTGCCAATGGTGCTTGTAAATGTTCAAATATGTCCGGAGCAGCACCTTCGCTGACAGAAATAAGCACGCAAATTGCCACTCCGACAACGATAAGCAGGCACAGCAAAATTAATATCTTAACGGAGAGCTTTCTGATCTCTTTTTTATCATTCATGGCTCTCACCGTCCTTCTTTTCCAAGGTATTCTTTAAGACGGTTTTTCTTATGTTTCTCTTAGCGTTCTTCCACGTCTTATCATAAAAAGAACGAAAAGCCTTGTATTCTTGTTCCAGCCGGCGAAAATTCTCCTTTTTCAGGTAATCATTTTCGTCGTCATCGTTGACTTCCTCACCGTATTTAAGTCTTACGCCTTTAAGTCTTGCCTCAACAAGGCGCAAAAGCTCCGAAAGCTCCTCGTTTTCTTTTTCCTGAGCTTCCGCCTTTGCTTTATATATCTTTAATTCATTCTGCGCTTCATCAAGGAGTCGTGTTGACAAGGATTCCCGTCTCTTTACCTCACCCACACTAAAGCCTTTTTCTTTCTTAGCTTTTTCACTGCCCTGTAATTTCTTTTTTTCACAAAAATCCAGAATGTACTCCTCTAAAGCGGCAATGTACTTTTCTGTTTCGCCATCTTGCTTCAACTGCTCTCTCAGCTTGCGAAGCTCGTCATTCCTTTTCTCTTCTCTCTCACGGGCAATGCGAAGCTTTTCCTCTTCGTATACCCTCTCCATTTCCTCTTCAATACCTGCACCGTAGCGATGGGTAAGATACGATGCAATTACCGCCAATTCCTCAAAATCCTTTGATGCCTCTAAAGAAAACAGTTCAACGTTTTCCTTATGCTCAGTAACGGTATATCCAGCACCCTGATACGCAGTAAGATATTCATAAAGCTCCATTGCCCCGCGAAAATACATATTCATTCTGAGAACGTTGGTTTTGGTAATAGGAGGCTTCAATTTCGGGGAAGCCGAAACCTCTTTCATCAGCTGGGTATTAAGCAGCTCCGTCACCGATTGTTGTATGTTTTTCATACGTGCAAGAGCATCCTCGGTCTCCTTGTCGTAGGACAGTGCATCATCTTCTCCCGTATTTTCCTTGAGATAGAGCTTAAAATCAACCTTGGACTTCGCTATGGTAAGCTTTTTTTCCACCTTTACTTCCGCCAGAAATTTGCTCCAGAGCTCTGATATCTTTTTTTGTCTCTGATCAGTAAAATCGCGTATATAGCAAAGAAGAGTATACAAAAAACGGTTTTCATACACCGCAAAATTACCTGTATTTTCGGTAACGTATATCTTTTCGGGAATCACGCTTCCATCCTCTTGGGGCTCCCTTGTAATGTATTCACAATGCCTTGCCAGGTCCTTTACGGATGCGGTGGAAATTTTTTTGGCATTCTCTATTCTAACTGTATTTCCCAGCTGAAGTATAAACTGCCTGTTTTCCCCTACCGCCCGTGCAATAAAGGGCATAGCAAGCTCTATCCTCTCAATCCAGTCCAGCTCTACCTTGCAACGGTAATGAAAGGTCTCCATTTGCTCTTTTTGTTCTCCGGACGCCTTGGCGGTCATTTCACCAAGACCGTTTCCCCGCACCTCGCCGCAATATGCTTTGAAGCCTCTGTGATATACGTCCAACCGATTCTTTTTTCTTCTGTATTTTTCAGACATTTTATCACCCGACCTTACATAATCCGACAAAGACGTTCAATACATTCAATGCAAAGAGGCATTTCTCCCTTGCCGAAAAGCTCCTCAATAAATGCAATCAGGTCATCTGCAGTGCTTTTAATATATCCGGGGTTTTGGTGTTCAAGCTTTCTCAATACCTTCTTTGACAAAATATCATCAACTGCGCCATTTTCATTGCCGCCGCAAGCGAGCATCACAGGGACGTATTTTTCAATTTGCTTCATTATTCTGTTGCCGAAGGTAATGCGATACTTTTCGGTAAGATAACCGTCCAGACGCTTTATTTTCTCCATTGCCGCCTCTGAAAGCGAAAAGGATGCCACAGCATCATCAATAAGCTCATTCCAGTATTCGTAGGATATTTTCACCGGCTCTGCGTAATCAGCCTCAAAGGGACTGCATCTCTTGTCAAGATTTAAAATCATAGCTCTGTCGTACACCTTATCCGAAATAGCAAAGGTAGAGTCGTCGTTATTTGCGGTGCCCACAAACCACATATTGGGCGGAAGCTTTATCTTTCCGTCTTTAAGCATTATCGGGTCTCCGTACCACACGTCAGACACTACGTCAAGATATCTTTTCTCAGGGTCCGGAAGCTCCAGAAGGGACAAAAACTCCGCAAAGTAATACTCAATTCTGGAAATATTCACCTCATCAAGGACGGTAATGTACAATTCACGGCGGTACCCTGCCTCATACATTTTACGGAGAA
This sequence comes from Clostridia bacterium, assembly GCA_017625675.1. Taxonomy (GTDB): domain Bacteria; phylum Bacillota; class Clostridia; order UBA1212; family UBA1212; genus RGIG8523. The sequence continues at coordinate 16,669 of JAGAKK010000042.1, forward strand.
GGGTTGTCTCGTTAAATCTTTTTGTAAACTCGTTGAAATATCCTATGAGATCAGAGCGTTCTTTCCACATTGGCTGTACAGGCACTATTACAGAATCGTTTTCAAGAAATTGTCCCAGAGCATAGGCAAGTGACGTCTTTCCCGTTCCTGACATTCCTTGCAAAATAACAAGTCTTGTAACACCAAGCCCTGCCACAAATCGTCTTACGTCCTCAATATCATAATAAAGGCCTAATTCATTTGCAGAATAATCCCTGAACCGGTAGCAAAACTCCTCCAAAGAGATTCTGTCATACTCAGGCTCTTTATAGACTTTCATTTCTTTGTCAATGGCGCAGAGCATATTGAATCTTGATTCGCCATCCCCGGCTCCTTTATTTCCCGTGTCAAGGTTTGCGCCTCGCTCCCCAGTCTTCTTACCGATGATATTAAGAGCAATAAGCACCTGCACCGCAATTATACATATCAATATAAGCAATGCCGCAATATATATGGTCAACGCTTCTCCGGAACCAAGAAATTCAAGCACAGGATTACTCAACAAATATAAATTCATACTCATCTCTCCATTTTCTTCTTAAGAATAAGCGCAGTTATCAAGGCACTGACAGCAGCAGCCGCAACACCGCAGATTATTCCGCATATTACCATATCTATTACACCGATTTCCCTGCCGCCGGAGTTTTCCTGAATATTTTCACTGGGACGGCAAGTGCAATCCGCAAAATCTGTATCAGCTGGCGCAAGTGTTGCCGTGGGAGCAAGTGTTTCCGTAATCGCAAACGTTTCCGTAGGCGCAGGCGTTTCCGTTGGCACAGGTGTTGCCGTTGGCGCAGGCGTTTCTGTAGGCGCAGGCGTTGCTGTGGGTACAAGCGTAGGTTTTATTGTGGCCTCTACCTCCTGATGAGCTGCCGCACGCTTGACTGTAATAGTATAAAGCTTTTCCTTGCCGTTTTCCGCGGTACATTTTATTTTAACTTCATTATCTCCAACCTTCAGCAGATCAGCCTTTATTACAGAAGCAGACGCCTTGTCGTGTTCTGCCCATGCCCTGATTTCAATTTTCTCTGTTTCATACGGCACCCATATCACGTACTCCGTTAACGCTCCGTCAAACAAAGGTGAAAGGCGATATCCTGTTGCCGTAATTCCTGCCAGATTACAATTCCCCGATGGCACATAGTTGAGATCCTTCTCTCTGTATGCGCTTACGGTGTATGTTTTCACAGCACCGTTTTCTGCAGTGACTTTAATTGTGATATCAACAGTTTTTTCCGAAATCAAGTCAGGATTATTTATCTCCACTTTTGCATTTCCGTGAGAGGCAGAAGCCTTTACATCCAATTTCGTCACTTCGTGCGGCACCTTCACTGTATATTTATATGTACCGGCTGAAAACGCCGGAGACAAGGTCCCATTTCCTACCGTAAGAAGTGCCAAGGAATTGTCTGATGAAAGAGGAGGTGCCACGGTAAAAGATGCGGAAGCAGTTTCCGCTGAAATATCCTGCATTCCGTCAGATACGATAATTTCCTTAAAACTCACTCTTATTTCTGTTCCTACCGAAACACTTTTAACCTTAAAGCTCACGGCAATAAGGTCCTTTTCGCCATTTATAGGGGATGAAAATTCATTGTCGTATGCAACCAATCTGTTTCCTGATAATTCAGCCATCCAAGGATTCGCTATTTTCTTTGACATTGACATATATTCCAGCTGAGCATTGCTGTATTCAAGAGTTGCTTCTGCGCCCTGAATACCGTTTCCGTTAAGTTTTAAAACAAAGGTCACTGTGTCGCCCACTCTTGCTGTCGAAGGACCTGTCAACTTTGCTGTGGCAGATGCGGCAAGGCTATCGACCCTGGCTGTAAAGAATATGCCTGACACAGCAAAAAACACTGCCGTAATCAATGTAACTATTTTTATAGTATAAAGATGTTTTTTCATGCCTTCCTCCGTCACTCTTTGCCCAGAATAATAGCTTTTATTTTTAAGAAATCAGTAATGGATATCTTGCCGTCACCACTTACGTCTGCCGCCAGCATTGACGAGCTGATTTCAATCTCATTTTTTCCCAGAATGTCAGACTTTACGGAAAGCATGTCGGTAACGGATACTTTACCATCGCCGTTAACATCTCCCCTTACTGATACTGTAATGAAATCATTAACGTTCTCGCCGTCCATAAGCCTTACTTCCGCACCGGTGCATATCTTTTCGTCATCGGCAAGCTCTCGTCCGTTCAGGAAAACCTTACAAAAACGCTTGTCCTCAAATCCCTCTAAAAATGATGCAACAGTAACGCCTGCAGAAACATTCTTCACAATTCCGTTTTCTTCATCGTAGCTCATTCCGGTGAATTCTGACGGAACAGGAGTATATACGCTGATTTCAAAATATGCTTCAAAGCCCGCAAACTCCACAGCTACTTTTTGTTCGCCTTCGACGCTTCCATCATAACCGCCCCGAAGCATCTCTTCAAAAACAACAACAGTCTCGTTGGAGCCATCGTCATAATTTACCGATATTGAACCACCTGACACATCAAACGACTCTCCAACCTTATATCGAGTCTTCAACGGATTTGTCTTCACTTCAATACTTGTTATGCTTTTAAACTCATCAGGCTCAACCGTATCAAGCGCAATATTGAATTGATTTTCTTCCATAAAGAACATATCTCGGACAGTAGAAAAATACTCCACCTCCACCTGCTTGCCGTTTTCTGAAAAGTAAAGCATAGCCACCATACCGGCGGCCCCTCTGGCAGAGTCTATTCCTTGAGGGTCCACAAGAATCTGGGTGACTTTATTGCCGTTAATACCTTCTGTCTGCACCGTTACCAATCTGTCACAAGAATCGTGCCCTGACAGTACCAACACTATATTGCTGTGTTTTGACACAAATTTTTCCCACATATCATCGCCGTTATTATATCCCCCCGACAACGACGGAGGACACACATCGCCTATGTCAAGAGTAGTGCCGTCTCTGAAAAGATATGCGTGGGTCGTGACTATAATATTACAGTCATGGTGACTCATTACCACCTCGTCAGCCCATCTTAAAACATCGTCGGACGGACCGTAATCAAGGCACATTATTAAATATTTCGTTTCTCCCACGGTAATTATCCGCCAGGTATTCAGCATATTCTCGCCGTAGCTTCCGCCCAGACTTTCTTTATATTCGTTAAACTCAAATGTTTTTGTAAATTTTTCTATCGCATCATGATTTCCTCTTACAATCGTATACGGAACAAGCCCGTCCAATTTCTTTATATTGCGATAAGCGACCGCCCACTCCTCCGTTGAATTTTTGTCGGTAATATCGCCTAAACCCATTACCAGCTTTATGTTTTTTTCTTCAACATTGTCTGAAATCCAATCATATATAATATCCATTTTTTCGGGATAATGATAAGACAGTATCTGTGTGTCTCCCACCACAGCAAAGGAATAGTCGTATTCCCTGACGGGCTCCTTCTCCTTCATCCAAGGGGAATCATATATCACGTCCAAACCTTTTCCACTCATATCCTCTATAACGATATCTGTAAGATCAGCCCCTTCCTGAATATCTTTCATATAATCGTCAAAATAATATGCAGCAATAAGTGCTTCCGACGTCTCGCAATTAAAATCCTCTGTAACAAATTTTCGATAAGCTTCTGCAATTTCTTCCGCAGAACGCTCCGCCGAATATACTGCCACAGTTTTCAATCTTCCCGTAAAATACATATTATTGGTGGTGCGCAGATCGCCGCCTACACAAAAGGCTCTGTCGAAACAAAAACCATCTCCCGTCAATGAAACATCCGCTTCAAGAGATTGCTTCAGTTCACCGTTAATGTAACAGTGAAGCATTGCCTCTTCTTTACTGTAAACAAAAGCCAGATGCTCCCATCTGCCTGTGTACACATTAATTTCATTAAACACCCAATTAAGCACAGAGCCATCGGGATATGATACATATATTCTGGGGTTTCCCATGGAAAAGATTTCAAAACTCACACAAGGGTTTATCTCATCGTAATTGCCGAGAATGATGCCGCCCCTCGCTTCAATAGCCTTATCACAGGGAAAGCAAACCGCCGCCTCAAAGCTTTTTACGGTAGTTTCCAAGGACTCCTGTGCTCGAAAAAGAACGTTTGCTTTAAAAGACGCGCCGTCCGTAACCTGTAGTTCCGGAGTTTCAGGCGCTTCAGGAGTCTCAGAAGCTTCGGGAATTTCAGGAGTTTCAGAAAATTCAGGCGTTTCGGTCACCTCAGGCATGTCCGGCATCTCCGTGTTCAAAGGATACTCTGTTACATTTGAGGGAGCAAAGGTTTCCGCAGGTTGGTCTGTTACTGCAAAATCTTCCTCTGCATGCGATATCAAGGCTTTATCCGATAAATTAAAAGAAAAAGCCGCAGCATTTACCATCAACACCGCCGCCAGAAAAAAGGACAAAACATCCTTTTTCATATTTACTCACTCCCTGTATAATTCGAACTGTGCTTTTCGAAATACTAATTTCAGTTTATCATCTTTCATTGTCAAAATCAAGCAGATAATATGTTTTTACAGAAAATTAACATTTTCGTTGTAAAATTATCCCCTATATAATATATGTCGACAAAACACCCCAAAAGGTTTCACATAAAAATAAAAAAACGGCGAAATTTTTTTCTCGCCGTTGTATGTGATATGCTGTTTTTTAATATTTTCTCTTTTTTACATCTTCTGACCGCCGATAATAACTCTTTCTATATTCATATTATCGTCAATAACAAGAAGATCTGCATCGTATCCCTCTTCAATGCGGCCTTTCTTTACTCCCAAAAGCTCCGCAGGGGTACGGGACGCCATGATTACCGCATCCTCAAAGGGTATACCCATTTCAGTGGCTTTTTTCACGCAGTCCCACATAGAAACGCTGCTTCCCGCAAGAGTTCCGTCAGGAAGCCTTGCGCAACCGCCGCCGAGAATTACTTTAAGCCCGCCGGACTCGTATTCTCCGTCAGGAAGACAAGCGCAGCTAAGGCTGTCGCTGATAATTACCATTCTCTCAGGACCAAACATTTTGTACGTAGCAAGCACCGTTTGTTTCGCTATGTGTATACCGTCAAGAATAAGCTGTGCGTAAGCGTTCTTTTCCACCGCTGCCCCAATTGGTCCGGGGTTTCTGTGATGAAGAGGAAGCATACAATTATACGTGTGAGTAAGGCAATTCGCACCGTTTTCCATTGCCCTCAACGCTGTTTCACAGTCGCAGTCGGAGTGTCCGATAGAGGCAATGCACTTTCCGTCCTTGGTGATCTCTTTTATGAATTCCATACAGCCCTCTACCTCAGGCGCAACCGTTATCATCTTCACGTCACTGAAAGTAGAAAACTCCTCAACAGAGGGCTTTTTTACGTAAGCTTCGTTCTGCGCGCCTTTCCTTGAAAGCGCAATATAGGGACCCTCAAAGTGAAGACCCAGAATATCTGCGCCCTTCACCTCTCCATTTAAAGAAGCCTTATACTCACGGAGCTTACGACAAACGTCAGAGAGCATCTCCACGGGCATTGTCATAGTGGTGGGAAGAACCGCCGTAGTGCCTACCTTGGCATAACTTTTAGCGATGTTTTCAAAATCTCCGTCCATAGTGTCAAAGCCGCATATACCGTGGGTGTGAACGTCAATAAGTCCGGGAATAACAGTTTTCCCCTGAAGGTCAATGACGTCATCTTCGTTATCGAAAAGCCCAGCCGCTTTCTCAGCAGTTACAGCCTCAATAACGCCCTGCTTAATAACAATATTCTTTATTTCTCCGCTTATTTTCGCATTTTTCAGTATCATTTTGAGACCTCATCATTGGCATAAAAACGCCGCGCCGATAATTCCGGCATCATTTTTTAGTTCAGCGATTACAATTTCAGAAGTGTTGGCGCAGGAACTGTTCTTGGCATACATTTTAATAGGGCCTAATATGGTGTCGCCCTCTGCGCAGATACCGCCGCCGATAGCCACCTTTTCCGGCTGAAAAACCGTTATAAGATTAATAATTCCCATGGCAACGTACTTAAGATAACTGTTCACAACAAGAGCAGCAGACAAGTCGCCTCTTCGCATTGCCTCAAAAATTATTTTTCCGCACAAATTCTCTGAATCGCCTTCACAAAGCTCCCAAAGCAGGCTTTCGGGACACCTCTTCATTGCAAGCTTTGCATCTCTTATGAGGGCAGTACCCGAAGCGTAGGCCTCCCAGCATCCCTTCTGACCGCATCCGCAAGGAATACCGTCAACACAGGTCACCATGTGCCCTATCTCTCCGCCGCCGTGAAAGGAACCTGAATAAAGCTTTTCATTGACGATAATTCCGCCGCCCACTCCCGTTCCTAACGTAACTGCAATAAAATTCTTCGTGCCTCTGCCGGACCCTGCAAGATACTCGCCAAAGGCCGCCGCATTAGCGTCATTTTCAAGAAACACTGCTTTCTTCACGGAAAGTTTTTCCTCTACAAGCTTTGATAGCGGCACGTCCCTGAAATCAAGATTTCCTGCAAACTTGACAACACCCCGGGTGGCATCTATAAGTCCCGGAGAACCTATTCCAACACTTACAATATCGTCCCAGCTAAGCCCCGACTTTTTAAGCGCAGCCTCTGCGACTCCTACGATCTTCTCCGCAATATCCTCAGGAGAACAAGGCATCCCCGTGGGAACCGTCTCCTTGCAAATTATCTCGCAGGCATCACTTACGATACCTGCCGCAATCTTTGTACCGCCAAGGTCAACACCTATTCTGTACATTTATCTTTACGCCTCACTCTTCACTGTAAATTACTGTCACGTCAGGGTGCTTCTGTAATATGGATGCAGGCACCATAGGTGTAATTTCGCCCTTTACTGCCGCTTCGATAATATCCTTTTTGTAAGGACCGTTAGCCACCAGAAGAACCTTTTTCGCATTCATAATAGAGCCTATACCCATCGTAATAGCCTTAGTAGGCACCTCGTCCTTTGACGCAAAGAAGCAGGAGTTTGCCTCAATGGTTGACTCGGTAAGCTCTACCACGTGAGTTCCCTCAGAAAACGTCTCCGCAGGCTCGTTAAAGCCAATGTGGCCGTTTCTTCCGATTCCAAGGAGCTGCAGGTCAATACCGCCCATACTCTCAATGATGGCATCGTACTTTTTGCACTCCTCATCAGGGTCTCCCGTGCCGCCGGGCACGTGGGTGTTCGCTTTATCAATATTGACGTGATCAAAGAGATTATCATTCATAAAGTATCGGTAGCTCTGGTCATTTTCAGGGGAAAGGCCAAGATACTCGTCAAGGTTCACGGTTCTCACCTTTGAAAAGTCAAGCTCACCCTTTGCACACTTCTCTGCCAGCTTTTTGTAAGTCCCCACGGGAGACGAACCTGTGGCAAGACCCAGAACGCAATCCGGCTTGTTCACAATAACTTCACCGATAATGTCAGCCGCAATTTTGCTGAGCTCCTCGTAAGTTTTTACTTTGATAAAATTCATAAAAGCACCGCCCTTTAAAAAGAAATTTTTCTCCTACTCCCTATTATAATACAACTTTTATTTTTGCGCTACATTTTTTTACAAAAGCGTGACAAGGGTTGCGTGACAGGGGTCAGACCCCTGTCACAAAAAATAAAACGTGACGGGGGACATAGCAAAACCCTTCTGTTTGGTTTTGTCAAGTTTTTGCGTACGTCCCCTGTCATCCTTGCAAAAACGTGACAGGGGTCTGACCCCTGTCACGCCCTGTCACGCCCTGCCACGCCCCTGTCACGCCCTTTAAAATAATCATTGTTAAAAACGTATAAAAAGTGTTAAAATAAAACAAAAACCCTTTTTTTGGAGCAAGCAGATGAA
>JAGAKK010000043.1 GCA_017625675.1 Clostridia bacterium
AATTAAATCATTTTTTAAATGTAATCGGTGCGATTTTATCGCACCGATTTTTTTATAGGGTTGTGTGACAAGAGGTGTGACATGGTGTGACACCTCTTGTCACACTCAAAAAAACGTGACAGTGACCTGCCCCTCTGTCACACCATAGTCGCGCTTTAGTATGGTAGAAGTATAATAAATTATTGTTATAATTTATTGACCCGGTTGAATATCCGTGTTAAAATGAAAGGGATAAATAATAAGGCGGTGAGTTTTATGGCAGAGTTTAATAATATTCCCAATGAGTCTATTTCGGCTTTTTTTGATGCAGTTTTGTCATTGGAAACAAAGGAAGATTGCGAAAAGTTCTTTGAGGATATTTGCACTATAAATGAATTGATATCAATTGCACAGAGATTAGAGGTAGCAAAGCTCCTTAACGAGGGCTTGACTTTCAGCGTTATTGCGGAGAAGACAGGCGCGTCCACTGCTACTATTGCAAGGGTAAATAAGTGCATCAGATACGGTGCAGGCGGCTATTCTCTTGTTTTGGGTGAGAAGGAAGATCAGGAAGAGAATTGATCGGTGAAGTTCATTGTACAGTGTTGAAATTGATGGCATAGAAATTAATATAAAAACCGACAATACCTGCTTTTCGCCTGACGGAGCGGACCGGGGCACTCTTGCCATGCTTTCTGTAAGCGATGTGAGGGCGGGAGAAAAGGTCCTTGACCTTGGATGCGGTGCCGGAATAGTCGGTATATGGTGCGCGAAGATTACAGGAGCGGAAAACGTTGTGATGACAGACATCTGCCCTGTGTCAGTTGATTTTGCGAAGGAAAATGCTCTGGAAAACGGAGTGGAAGGCGTTAAGGTTGTGTGCGGCGACGGTTTTGAGAAGGTTGACGAAGCAGACTTTGACGTTATTCTCAGTAACCCTCCCTATCACACTGATTTTGCCGTGGCAAAAGGGTTTATTGAGAAAGGCTTTAACAGGCTTAAAATCGGCGGCAGAATGCTTATGGTAACAAAACGCCTTGATTGGTACAAAAACAAATTGACGGCAGTTTTCGGCGGCTGTAAGGTGCGTGAAATTGACGGTTATTACGTTTTTGAGGCCGTAAAACGCAGTATGACGCGAAAAGACGCAGAAAAGAAGCTTCAGAAAAAGCTTTTGAAGACCGAAGCCAAGGCGGAAGAAAAGACAGGGAAGAAAGTGCCTAAGAGATTCAGAAAATAATAGGCTGCGTCAATCTTTTATTGATAACATAAAAAGCCCGGTGGCCTCATATTAATTTAGTGAAACTGTAAGTTAATCTGAGGTGTATCTTGATGAAAAATTGGGGAAAGAGCGTAGCTTTCGGAGCTCTTGTAATATCTTGTCTGGCGGGAACGATGTCCATGGCAGGCTGTAAAAAGAAAGGTGCTGAGCCTGTTTCGGGTGAGGTTGACGAAAATCCTGCAAGCTCTCTTGTAATGACCTCTGCTCAGGCTGATTCTCTTGGCAATTCCTTTGGAGTAAAGCTTTATTACAAGGCCAATGAAGAGGATCTCGTTGTTGCTGAAACTGCCCTGTTAAACTTTAACCCCGGGGACAAAAAGATTTCCGCGTTGGCAGGCATTATTATGTCAAAGCTTCTTGAAGGCCCTGCAGACGTAAATAATCTTATGTCAATGATTCCCGAGGGCACAGAAGTGAAAAGCATTTCCTTTAAAAGCGGACTTTTAAAAATTGACGTAAATAAGGCTTTTGTGGATGGTCTTGCAGGCGACCGCAGCAAGGCGAAATTGGTTGTAGGCTCTGTGGTAAACACTCTTACTGAGCTTAAAGACGTTGAGAAGGTTGAGTTTACCTGCGAGGGGAAAGCAATAGGGAAATTAGATTGCGGATTTGAATTTGTGACCTTTGAAAGAGATTGCTCCATTATTAAAAGCGACGATAAAACAAGCGCCGGAGCAGGCGATCCTTATGCAGAGGAGCTTTTTGAAGGTGTTACACTTGAATAAATTGATTTTTTGAGAAGAGGTAAATGATTTATGAAAAAGATAAAGGTTGCCGTATTGTTCGGAGGACAGTCTACAGAACACGATGTATCATGTCTTTCTGCCGTTTCGGTAATAAAAAATACGGACAGAGAGAAATTTGAAGTAAATGCTGTGGGAATTACCAAGGATGGCGTATGGTGTCCTATCGGTGACCGCACTGATATAATCTCAAGCGGAGAATGGAGAAAAGAGGCCGGAAAGTACAAAGGAATGTCTGCAGGCCTTGAGGCGGTAAGTGAGTGTGACGTTGTTTTTCCCGTAATGCACGGAATAATGGCAGAGGACGGCACTATACAGGGCGTGCTGGAGCTTCTGAGAAAGCCCTACGTAGGCTGCGGAGTTCTTGCAGATGCTGTCTGTATGGATAAAGTATATACGAAAATAGTTCTTGAAAAGGCAGGAATACCCCAGGCAGAGTGCGTATACGTCACAAGGCTTGAAATTGAGGAGGAGCTTGATGAAAAGGTTTCCTTGTGCGGCGAAAAGCTGGGATATCCTTGCTTTGTAAAGCCTTCCAATTCAGGTTCTTCCGTAGGCGTGTATAAGGCATCATCTCCTGAGGAGCTTGCAACAGCCCTTAAAGAGGCATCAAAGTATGATCGGAAGGTTCTTGTGGAGGAATTTATTGACGGCGCAGAGATAGAGTGCGCTGTTCTCGGAAACGATAAGCCTCAGGCATCAACACCCGGAGAGATACTTCCCTCAAAGGAGTTTTATGATTATGAAGATAAATATTTAAGCGGTACCAGCGCTGTAAGAATACCTGCAAAGATTACCGACGAGCAGAAGGAAACAGTGAGAAAGTTTGCGGTAAAGGCTTTTAAAGCACTTGATTGCGCAGGACTTTCCCGTGTGGATTTCTTCCTTGAAAAGGGCACCGGAAGAATACTTCTCAATGAGATAAATACCTTGCCCGGTTTTACGGAAATAAGTATGTATTCAAAAATGTGGGCATACGACGGTGTGGATTTCAAGACGTTGGTGACAAGGCTTATCGACCTTGCGTTTGAAAACTTTGAGAGAAATAAAAGAATTATCTGACGGTGAAAAATATGAATGATCTAAGCAACAGACCTATCGGAATATTTGACTCAGGTCTTGGAGGCCTTACTGTGCTGAAGGCTGTGCACGCTCTTCTTCCCAATGAAAACATTGTGTACTTTGGAGACAGCGGAAGAGCGCCCTACGGAACGAAGTCCAGGGAGACGGTGCTGAAGTATACTGTGCAGGATATGAATTTTCTTCTCAGCCAAGGCGTTAAGATGATCGTTATTGCCTGCAATACCGCAAGCGCCTGCAGTCTTGAAACAGTAAAAGAGCTTTTTGACCTTCCTATCGTAGACGTTGTAGGAGCAGGCGCAGACGAGGCCGTAAAGGTTACGAAAAGCGGAAATATTGGTGTGATAGGTACTGGAGCTACCGTGGCAAGCGGTGTGTACGAAAGGGCCATTAAGGCGAGAATGCCGGAGGCTGAGTATCACGCAAAAGCCTGCGCTCTTTTTGTGCCCTTGGTGGAAGAGGGCTGGTGGAATCATCAGGTTACCGGGGCTGTGGCAAAGGAGTATCTCCAGAGCCTTAAGGACTTTGACATTGATACGCTGGTTCTGGGTTGTACGCATTATCCTTACCTTGAAAACGTTATCGGAAACGTAATGGGGGAGAAGGTTTCACTTATTAATTCAGCGTCTGCAGTGGCAAAAAAAGTAAAAGAATGCCTTAGCGTCAATAATCTTCTTAACGGCGATAAGGCCAGAGGAAAGGTGTCCTATTTTACAAGTGACAGTGTAGAGAAGTTCAAGTCTTTGGGCGGCTTGTTCCTGGGCGAGCCTATGGAGATGGCGGAAAAGGTTGAAATAGACAGAATGTGTGAGACTCTCGTAAAATCGGAAGAGCAGTAAAGGACGTTATGACAAAGGGGAAGCTGGTTTTCGGAATAACTAAAGAAAGAAAATTGTTGAGGAAAAGCTTTAAGCCCCTTAGAAATTACGCAGCGGATATTTGTGTCAACGTATCCGGTGCAGAGTTGAACGGAGATATAAATGATATAGCACGCACGTGTGAGAAAATCGGTTTTAAGGGCGCTGTATGGCCGAAAAACGGGTTTTTGAATATAAGCATTGATGATGACTTCCTTAAGGGAATCGTGGCTGGAAAGGCCAAGGAGACGGCCCTGCTTGGCTGCGGTGAGTCTTTTCAGGAGCAATACGCCGTTGCGCGGATAAAATCACTCCTTGATACTGCAAAGGAGAAGGAGTTTTTCTTTTCTCCTATGAAATATGATGACGTTACAAAAACGATAGCCCTTATTATTTGTGAGGACGAGTTGTTTTTTTACGTAAAACCGGTTGTTGATTCAATCTGCAATGTTTTCGGGAATGCGTCACCGTCTTTTTCTTATACGCAGGATGCGGAAAAAACTGTGGCGGAGCTTTTTATTGAGGCGGACCGGAGAAGAATTTGCTTCGGCCAGATTGATATTGATTTATATAAGGCTGTGCTTAATTTTTTGCAAAAAAGGGACAAGGGGGCGGCAGTTGATGAATAATACCGAAAAATATTTTATCGCTGTGCTTTGTCGTGGCCTTGGAATTTGCAACAGCGAATATTTTGACAATGACGGTAATTACCGTGGAGAAATAAACGAGGATATAAAAAACGGTGCGAAGAAGCTTTCTGAGAGGCATTCCCTTGTGGGACTTTACAGTGAGGGAGTATTGAGGCTTTCACGGGACAATGCTGAAAAAATGATGCTTACAATGTCTGTTGCGGCATTGGTGGCAAAGTCTGCAGAACGTTTTAATGCTATGAATAAAACCATTGAGGAGCTTGCATCGCAGGGTGTTGACGTTACTGTGATGAAGGGGTACGTGCTCAGAAATTATTACAGCATGCCTGAGTACAGAAGCTTCGGGGATATTGATCTTCTTATAAAGAAAAAAGATAGTGAGAAGGCGAAAAAGATTCTTGAAAAGCTGGGATTTTCCGAATCAAACAACGAGCTTCACGTTATCGGTATGCGAAAAGATCAGCAATATTTTGAGCTTCACACGGATATATTGGGGGATGACTTTTTTGTGCCCGGAGGGGCGGCGCATCTTCTGAGAGAGCCCTGGGACAGCGCTGTTGAAACGTCACGGAAGGGCATTTTTGAATTTTCGGCGGAGTTTCATTTTCTGTATCTTATCTTGCACATTGCAAAGCATTTTTACTGCATGGGAGCAGGGGTGAGGATGTTTCTCGACGTTGCACTTATGGCGGAGAAGGGTATTGTTGACTGGAAGAAAACTGCGGAGTATATAAAGGCTTCCGGTATGGCGGAGTTTACGTTATCGGTGTTTTCCGTGTGCAATAAATTTTTCGGAACAACGATTCCCGAAGAACTCAGAAGCGCTCTTTGTGGTGATAACGGCGCTGCTTTTCCTGACGAGGCAGCCTCGGATGAAATGGCAGATTACGTGATAAGAGGCGGAATATTCGGCTTTGACGGCCCTGCCTACGAGGTGGCAAAGCTTCGCCAGGCATATCTTGAAAACCGCAAGGACGACCGGGAGGATGACGGCAAGACCGTAAAGAAGGCGGCCTCAAGGGCGATAATTCCGGACAGGGCAACCATGGAGCGACGGTATCCTTTTTGCAGAAAGAAGCCCTGGCTTTTGCCGGCGGCCCACGTTGCAAGGATATTTTCCGTGTTGACAAATCGCAGAAGAGCCAGAAGCGCTGCCATGAGGATGAAGCGGCTGTGCGCCTCTGATGACTCTGCAAAAAAACAAGTTGAATTTTATAAAAAAATTGGTTTATGAATAAATCCTTTTTCGCAGACATAAGGTAATAATTACCTATGGAACGCGGAAAAGGTTTTTTTATGGCATTAACGGCGGAAAAAGAGTACAGATTTGCAATATATTCAAGAAAGTCAAGGCTTTCGGAGCGGGGAGACAGCATTGAAAATCAGGTGGAGCTTTGCAAAAGGTATATCAAGGGGCATTTTGTTGACATTTTTGAAGAAGTCCAAGGGGACGACAACATATACGTTTACGAGGATGAAGGGTTTTCAGGGAAAAATACAAACAGGCCTGCCTTCAGAAAACTTATGGATGAGGCAAAGGTGTTAGGGATAACCCACGTGGTGTGTTACAGGCTGGACCGCATAAGCAGGAGCATAGGGGAC
>JAGAKK010000044.1 GCA_017625675.1 Clostridia bacterium
CGGTTTCGCTCGTCGCCTTGTTCCGCATAGCTTCACACTCATTTTTGAAAGGCGTCAGCCTTCCTGCAAATTCGTGCATTGCTACACGAAAAATCCGACGGCAGAAACTCTTCGACCTGCCAAACAGAGAATTTTTTGTTTTGACGAAGTCCGAAGAACGCAGGAATACTGACGTATTTCAAGTGATGAGGCAAAGTCAGACGGAAAATTATCGTTTGTCAGGCGTGATGGGTTCAACTCCCGTCAGCCTAAGGAATTATACGGAGGCATAGTATGAAAAAGGTAATTGCCGTTGTTTTATCGGTGTGTATGATTATTTCTCTTCTCAGCGTTTCCGCTTTTGCCAAGGAGACCACCTGGGATGATGTTACAAAGAATGAATATCCCTTTGTTTTCGTTCACGGTATGGGCGGATGGGGCGCTTATGAGGATAATGCTCCTATGCCTTACTGGGGCGGTATGAATTTTGAGGGTCTTAAAATGAGTGTAGGAGACACCAATATTGTTGATGTTCTCAATAGTAAGGGTGTTGAAGTGTATGAAGCTTCCGTCGGTCCCTTCTCAAGTGCCTGGGACAGAGCCTGCGAGCTGTATGCACAGCTTACGGGTACTGTTGTTGACTACGGCGAGGCACACTCCAAGGCTCATAATCACGACCGCTACGGCTATTCCTATGAGGGCAAGGCTCTTATGGGTGAAAACTGGGATTTGGAAACTCCCATAAACATTATGGGTCACTCTTTCGGCGGTCCTACAGTACGTCTTTTTGCTTCTCTTATGTATTACGGTGATGAGGCTGAGGTTGCCGCAACAGGTGAAAATACCTCTCCTCTCTTCACAGGCGGACACGATGTGATTCACTCAGTTTCCACCTTCTCAAGCCCCAATGACGGTACACCTATTGCTGATTTTCTTGTTGATTTAAAGCTTATTGCTCTTATTGCTTTTGCAGGAAATCTTCTTGGCTGTCTTTTCGGCGATGAGGTTATGATGTGGCATCTTCGTTTCGGTCATTTCGGTCTGACTGCAAAGGAAAATGAGGAAAAAGCCTCCTTCAATATAGGTAACATTGTGAATTTCTATAATTCAAATGACAACTGCGGCTATGATATGACCATAGACGGCGCAAAGAAGCTCAATGAAAAGATTCAGGTTGTGCCTACTGCATACTATTATTCCTACACAGCAATTGCAACAGAGGAAAATATTGTAGGTATGCAGAAGCTTACGACTCCCTCACTTTTCTCCTTCTCCTCTCTTGTTCTTTCCGCTTACGAGGGTAAGACCATTGACGGTGTGGAGATGACAAAGGAATGGGCAATAAGTGACGGTATCGTGCCTTATGCCAGCGCAAAATGTCCTATGAAGGATATAGATAAAGCAAAGGTTTACTCCGATGCAATAGCTGCAGGCGAGGAAATTGAAACGGGCAGATGGTATATGATGGATCCCCTTATGGATTTCCAGCACGCAAGCTATATGGGAACTGTGGGCTGGCCCGTTTCCGTTGAGGATTTCTATGTAAACTTCATAAACACCGTAAATTCAAGATAAAAGAATGAGCGTACCGGAAGGTACGCTTGTTTGTTTTGTAAATCATAATTTAATGGCGGAGATGTAAGCACGGTAGGGGCGGGGTTGCCCCGCCCGTTACATAACTTTTGTAACTTTCGTTTGCAAAAAATAACAACCCTCGGAAACGGGAGGGGAGACCCCTCCCCTACGATACATAC
>JAGAKK010000045.1 GCA_017625675.1 Clostridia bacterium
CCTGACTCAAAACTGTGCAGAAAAATGAGTCAGGGACCTGCCCCCTGACTCACTTGAAATAATTAAAAATTGTGGTATAGTATTTCGTGGAGTGTTTTGAAAATTAAAAGGCACTTGAGACGGAGGATTTTATGAAGATTATTATTGTTGGCTGCGGCAAAGTCGGCAGAACTATTGCGGAGCAGTTATCGCAGGAAAATCACGAAATAGTCGTTATTGATAAGGATGCGGAGGGTCTCAACGAGTTTACCGATACCCTTGATATTATCGGTATTCCGGGAAACGGTGCGGCTGATACGGTGCTTGCGGAGGCTGGCGTTGACAAAGCAGACTTGCTTATTGCCGTGACACCTACAGATGAATTGAATTTGCTTTGCTGTCTTATTGCAAAAAAAATGGGTGTGAAAAGTACTATTGCCAGAGTGCGAAATCCTGAGTATTCAAGGGAGATGAGCCTTGTTCAGGAGGATCTGGGACTTTCTATGGCCATAAATCCGGAGCTTACGGCGGCACAGGAGATGGCTCGCCTTGTAAGATTTCCGGCAGCAATAAAAATTGATTCCTTTGCCAAAGGAAGAGTTGAGATTTTCAAAATGATGGTGCAGGAAAAGTCGCCTCTTGACGGATTGCGCATAAGAGATATTTCTGCAGAGGTTCATTTTCACGTATTGGTTTGCGTTATCGAGCGCGGAGCAGACGTGTTCATTCCTACAGGTGAGTTTGTTATTCAGAAAGGAGACCGCATCTCGGTCGTTGCGCCTCATAAGCAAACTGCGAAATTTTTCAAGTGGGCAGGTGCTTTGAGCGGCAGAATAAATAATATGATGATTGTCGGCGGCGGAAATATTTCTTACTATCTTGCAGACAGACTTTTAGACGATGGTATTAAAGTTAAAATTATTGAGCAAGGGCATGAGAGATGTGAGGAGCTCAGCGAGCTTTTGCCTAAGGCTTCTGTTTTGCAGGGCAGTCACAGCGATCACCAGCTTTTATTGGAGGAAGGTCTTGAAAGTACAGATGCTATTGCTTCGCTTACTGAATATGACGAGGACAATGTGTTGCTGTCCCTTTATGCGGCAGCAAAGTCAAAAGCGAAAATTATTACAAAGGTAAATAGCTCGTCTCTGTCTGAAATTGTTTCTGAGATGCCTGTGGGAAGCCTTATTTCTCCGAGACTTATTACTGCAGAGCGTATCTTGAGATATGTGAGAGCAATGCAAAATACTGTCGGAAGTAACGTTGAGACTCTTTATAAAATGGCGGACAACCGTGTAGAGGCATTGGAGTTCAGAGTGCGAACCAATATGTCACTTTTGGGCAGTCCGCTTATGGAACTCAGATTGAAGAAGAATCTTCTGATTGCTTGTATAAACCGCAAAGGTAAAATAATTATTCCCGGCGGTCAGGATACTATTGAGATGGGGGACACGGTAATCGTTGTTACTACAAATACCGGCCTCAGCGACCTCAGCGATATTATCGAGAGTTGAGGTAGAGTATGAATTTCAGAATGGTTTTGTACCTTTTAGGCTGGATTCTCAATATGGAATCGGTTTTTATGGCTCTTCCTTGTGTAACTGCATTAATATACGGCGAAACTGCGGGAATTCATTTCTTGATAACTGCGGTTGTTACGGCAATTATAGGTTTTTTGTTGACGTTTAAAAAGCCAACAAATCGCACTATTCATGCGAGAGAAGGATTTGTAATTGTTGCCCTTGGATGGATTTTGATGAGTATCGTGGGAGCAATGCCTTTTTTTGTCAGTGGTGAGATTCCGCATTTTGAAGATGCGCTCTTTGAGACGATTTCAGGTTTTACTACTACAGGTGCAAGTATACTTACAAACGTTGAAGGACTCTCAAAATGTATGCTTATGTGGAGAAGCTTCAGCCATTGGATAGGAGGTATGGGTGTTCTCGTTTTTATGTTAGCGATACTTCCTATGGTGGGCGGTCAGACGATGCATCTTCTTCGTGCAGAGAGCCCGGGTCCTGTCGTCAGTAAAATAGTACCGAAAATGAGGGACTCTGCGGCACTTCTTTACATAATTTATATCGTTATGACGATTGTGGAGATATTGCTTCTTGTTGTGACGAAGATGCCTTTGTTTGATGCAATTACTCTTTCTTTCGGAACTGCGGGAACGGGAGGCTTTGCTGTTAAAAACAGCGGTGTTGCTGATTACGCGGCAGTTCATCATACTATAATTACTGTGTTCATGATTCTTTTTGGCGTGAACTTTAATGTTTATTTCTTGATGATTGCAAGAAAACCCAAGGATATTTTAAAAAACGAAGAAGTTCGATGGTATTTTATTATCATTATCGCTGCGATTCTGGGTATTACACTCAGTGTTCACGGTATGTTTGACAGTTGGCTTGAGGCATTCCGGCATTCTGCATTTCAGGTTGCATCGATAATTACCACAACGGGCTATGCCACGGCAGATTTCAATCTTTGGCCAATGTTTCCCCAGCTCGTATTGGTGCTTTTGATGTTTATAGGAGCTTGCGCAGGAAGCACCGGCGGAGGAATAAAGGTCAGTCGAATATTGATCTCTGCAAAGGCTGTTAAAAAAGAGCTTTACCGACTTATTCATCCCCGGAATGTAAAGGTGTTAAAGATGGACGGAAAAAAGGTAGAGCACGAGACGTTGAGAAGTATTAATGTTTTCCTTTTTGCGTATACAATTGTATTTGTAATATCAATATTTATCGTTTCTTTAGATAATTTTGAGTTTTCAGGTACGTTTACTGCGGTAGCAGCTACCCTTAACAATATCGGACCCGGCTTGGGACAGGTTGGACCTATGTCAAATTTTTCAGAGTTTTCTGTGTTGTCAAAATGTGTAATGATGTTTGATATGCTTGCCGGCCGTGTGGAAATATTCCCGATGCTGTTGCTGCTTGTTCCTGCTACGTGGAAGCGTCAGTGACAGCAAGCGGTACGTAGTATAGTTTTGGAGGATTTGATTTGAATTTACCTGAACAGTTTAAAAATAATATGCGGGAGCTTCTGGGAGACGAGGTGGAGGCTTACGTGGCATCCCTTGAGGAGGAGCGGTCATACGGTATCCGCGTCAATACGTTAAGGTCTCCGGTTGAGAAGTTTTCGGGCCTTGTGGGCGGTATAGTTGCTCTTGACGGAAATATCCCCTGGTGCAAGGAGGGCTTTTATTATAAGGACGGACAGCCCGGAAGACACCCTTATTATCACGCAGGACTTTACTATATTCAGGAGCCCAGTGCAATGTTTCCGGGAGCAACCATTGATTGCAGGCCGGGAGATTACGTTCTTGATATTTGCGCCGCACCGGGAGGAAAATCTACTCAGGCGGCTTGCGGCCTAGGCGGCGAAGGACTTCTCGTTTCCAATGACATCAGCGAGGAACGCACCAAGGCTCTGGTTAAAAATATTGAGATGGCAGGAGTCCGCAACGCTCTTATCACAAACGAGACCCCTGAAAATCTTGCCCAGAATTTTCCTGAATTTTTTGACAAAATCATCGTGGATGCGCCTTGTTCGGGAGAGGGCATGTTCCGAAAGGACGAGCAGGCTGTGAAAAGCTGGGAGAGCTTCAAGTCCGACAAGTGCAGAGAGATGCAGGACGGAATCCTTGAGCAGGTTGACAAGATGCTGAAAAAGGGCGGGCTTCTGGTGTATTCTACGTGCACCTTTGCGCCGCTGGAAAACGAAAAGACTATTGAGGCTTTTATAAATATTCACCCTGAGTATAAGGTGCAGGAGATTTACAGACCTTCCGGAATAATGCCGGGACGACCTGAATTTTGCGAGAATCCCGAAAACGGGTACGGTCTTGAAAAAGCGGCAAGGCTTTTCCCACACAAAATAAGGGGCGAAGGTCATTTTACGGTGCTCCTGAAAAAGGGAGAGGCGGAGGTATCGGAAAATGCACCGCTTGTCCGTTACAACGAAAACGGCGAGGAATACGTTCCTCACAACAATAAAAAGGAGAAACGCAAGAAAAGAGAGGAAATATACCTTAAAAGGAGTTACAAACTCTTAAATGACGTTCCGGATACTCTTAAGGTGTTTTTCAAGAAGAATATGAACTGTGAGCCCTGGAAGGGAAGTTACTTCCTTATGGGTACAAACCTTTATTATCTTCCGGTAGTGCCTCCGAATATTGACCGCCTCAAGGTGGCAAGGGCAGGCGTTTTTATGGGCTCCGTTGAATATGCAGACTTTAAGCCATCCCATCCTTTTGCGATGGCGTCCGGGCAGGGCGATTTCAGGCTTGAGGTAAGGCTTTCCCCTGAGGGCAATGATATAAACAATTACTTAAAGGGAGAGACGATGATAGCGAACGACTCCTGGAGAATTTTCGAGGGCGGCAATGAGATTCCTTTTGAGGAATTTTCTTCTGCAACGGGCGCTGATGCAAAACGATTCAGCGGACTTTGTGCTGTGCTTGCAGGCGACTTCGTCGTGGGCATGGGACAACTAAACGGAATGTCCATGAAAAATATGTACCCCAAAGGATGGAGGCGATTTACGTGAGACTTGATAAATTGCTTGCCAATATGGGTTGCGGCTCCCGGAAGGATGTGAAAAAGCTGGTGAAGCAGGGCGCCGTTTGTATTAACGGCCTGGAGGCTGACGATCCGGGAATAAACATCGATGAAAATAACGACGTGGTAACATTGTTCGGCCGGGAGATAACTTACAAAAAGTACGTTTATCTTATGATGAACAAGCCGGCAGGTGTCCTTTCTGCAACGGAAGATTACGGAAGAAAGACCGTGGCAACAGACCTTGTCGGAGAGGATTTTTCACACTATGAACTTTCTCCTGCCGGAAGGCTTGACATTGACTCCGAGGGTTTTTTACTTCTCACCAACGACGGAGGCTTTATACACGACATAATCACACCGTCAAGGCACGTGGAAAAGGTATATTTCTGCCGTATTAACGGCGTGGCGGATGAGTCGGACGTAGAGGCCTTTGCTGAGGGGATAACCCTGGCGGACGGATACAAATGTATGCCTGCAAAACTTGAAATTCTTTCAAAAGGGGAGTACAGCTGCACCGTTCACGTTACGATATGCGAGGGCAAGTTTCACCAGGTCAAAAGGATGTTTCTGGCAAGGCGTATGCAGGTGACCTACCTGAAAAGGGTGTCAATAGGCGGCGTTGCTCTTGATGAAAGTCTTGAGCCGGGTGAATACCGAGAATTAACAGAAAGCGAATTATCACTTTTAAAATGAGTCAGG
>JAGAKK010000046.1 GCA_017625675.1 Clostridia bacterium
GCAGTGCACCAGGGGGACAGACGACCGGTGCAATTTCGGACAGTCAATTTTCTGCACCGGTCGTCTGTCCCCCTGGTGCACTGCGTTCCTGGTGCTGCGATCCTGAACGCTATTGCATAAACTTGGGAAATATGTTAATATGATTTCAATTCAATGCAGAGGTTTTATTGCTGAGAAAGGCTTGGTATGTGTTATGGCGAAAAGCGGAAAAGACGTGTTTTTTTGCAAGGAGTGCGGCTATGAGTCCAACGGCTGGCTTGGAAAGTGCCCTTCCTGCGGTGAATGGAATACTTTTGTGGCGGCGCCCGCAGCCCCGAAGGGGAAGGCAGGCGGCGCATTATCGGGGTTTTCTGCGTCGCAGAATGAAATTTTCAGAAAAACTGCTGCTCCCTCGCTTTTAAAAGATGCAAAGGCCACCGAAAAGACGAGAACAAAGACAGGCCTTGAAGAATTTGACCGTGTCCTTGGCGGAGGCATGGTGAAGGGCTCGTTGACCCTTGTTTCCGGCGATCCGGGTATAGGAAAATCTACGCTTATGCTTATGATCTCTGGAAATATTGCCCAAAAGATGAAGGTCCTTTACGTTTCCGGCGAGGAGTCTGCAGAACAATTAAAAATGAGGGCTGACAGGCTTGGAATATCAAGTGACTCTCTTTACGTGCTTGCCGAAACGAGTATGTCTGCGGTTTATGATGCTGTGGAGGAGCTTTCGCCGGAGTGCATTATCGTGGACTCCATCCAGACGATGTGTGACGATAACGTGCAATCTGCGGCAGGAAGCATATCTCAGGTAAGAGAAATTACCGGCGCCCTGATGAAGCTTGCAAAAACCACCGGGATTACCACATTTATTGTGGGACACGTTACCAAGGACGGCGCCATTGCAGGCCCTAAGGTTCTGGAGCACATGGTTGACACGGTTCTTTATTTTGAGGGCGAGCGACAGTTGTATTACAGGATAATGCGCTGCGTTAAAAACCGCTTTGGCTCAACCAATGAAATCGGAGTTTTTGAGATGACAAGCGGAGGTCTAAAAGAAGTGCCGAATCCTTCTGCGGCTTTTCTGGAGGGACGTCCGGAAGGTGTGCCGGGGACTACTGTTGCCTGTACGCTGGAGGGAAGCCGACCGATTTTTGTGGAGATTCAGGCCCTTATCAGCGGGTCTAATCTTAATAACCCCAGAAGAATGAGTCAGGGCATTGACTACAACAGACTTTCTATGCTCCTTGCGGTGCTTGAAAAACGAATGGGACTTAACATTGTTGGGTGCGATGCATACGTTAACGTTATCGGCGGTCTGAAAATTGACGAGCCTGCTGCAGACCTTGCGCTGGTGGCGGCTATCGTTTCTTCCTGCGGAAACTTTGCCGTTCCGGAAAACTCAGTTTTCTTTGGGGAAATAGGCCTTACAGGAGAGGTGAGAGCTGTGAGCCACGCCGATAAGAGGCTTGGTGAGCTTTTGCGTCTTGGCTTTAAGAAGTGCTACATGCCTGCGGCAAACAGAGGGGCGGTGCAGGAGCTTGAAAAAGCTGAGAAAAAGAAGAGCGACCCTGCGGAAATAATTTACATAAGCAACGTAAAAGAGCTGAGATGGTAATTAAAAAAATAAAAGCGGAGACATTGGAATTTCCAGATGTTTCCGCTTTCTTTATGTGTTTTTTGTTGTGATATTTTAATTATCAGGATTATACAATCACAAGGCCCTCTCTAAACTCTGCGCCTGCCCGCTTTTCCAGTGTTGCAAGGAAATAGATATCCGTGGCAATGCATTCAAGTTTTAAAAGCTCTGCCGATTGGCGGCTGAGACCGTTAAACTCAGGAGGCACGGCTCCTGCAATGTAATCGTTGCCTTTTTCTTTACAGCATCGGGCAACCTTTCCCAACAGCTCCTTTGAAGAATCCTTTATTCCGAGAATTCTCAGGTAGGGGACGTTTATTCCCTTGCTGAAATGCTTTTCGTGGTCAGCCCCTGTAATTAGTGCCGTCAACGCTCTTGTAATGCGGGTTCTCGTGTATCTTTTTCCGACACAACCTTCGATCAGTTCCTCAAGCTTCCGGGCGTTAAGGCACTCTGCATAGATCTTGTTTTCAAGTCCTTCCGTTATGAAGGGAAGGTTTTTTAGCCCCTCAGGTCCGATTGCCAATATTCTGCCGAAAATGTACTGTTCAAAATCGTTAAGACACACCGGTCCGCCGTTTTCTTTAAGGCTCTGTGAAAACTCGTCAAAGGCCTCGGATGGCATGTACTTCTGAAGCTCTGTAAGGCTTTGTTCCTTGCGTTTTAGTGACGTTCTGATGGCATTGGCGCTGGTTACGTTGCCGTCGCCGGAAGCCGGTAAATCATCACTGTGGGATGTTGTTCCCGTCCTTTTTATTGCAACGGGCTTTGCCTTGCCGCCTGACTTTATCAGGGCTGTTACGTATTCTATGCCTAAAATATCGTTGGAAAGAAAGGTCGTTTCAAATCCCAAGGCTTTCTGCATAGCGGCCGGATAGGCAAGTCCCTGACTCAATGCATCCCTGAGGGTTTCGTTAAATTGCTCGGTGGGATTTGCTTTAAGCATTGCAACCTTTTTTATTGCTTCAACGTCTCCTGATTCGCTTCCGAAAACAATGTAGTCGACAAAGTCCAGCTTGTTGATGATATTAACGGCAGCTTCCGCAAAAAACTGGGCGCCGGAGGCGGCGTAAACCGAGGGCAACTCAATTACTGCGTCAATCCCGCATCTCAGGGCCGCTTTCGTGCGGCACCATTTGTGAGTTACGGCAGGCTCGCCTCGCTGGACGAAATTTCCGCTCATTACCGCGATTATCCGTCCGCCGTTTCCCACAAGCTTCCTTGCTTCGTTAACGATATATCCGTGACCGTTGTGAAAGGGGTTGAATTCACATATTATTACCGCTGTCATGGCGGATCAGTCTTTTTCAAAAGTGAGTTCCAGATGCTCTGAAAGCTTCTCTCCGAACAGATGTCCCAGCTTCAACTGACTCATACTGTCGTAGTGGGCAGTATCCGGAGTTCCTTCAGGCTCGTTGGCACAGGTAAGACCGGCTTCGTTAGTGTAGATAAGGTAATTGAGTTTGCTGTTGGTCTGGTATTGGATCTTTGCGTTATTAACGGTTTCATGACAAGGCCAGATCCCGCTGTTGTTAATAGTAGCATCGATAAATGCAATTCCCCTTTCAGGAGCGTATTCTGCATAATCGGTTCTTATTTTTGTCACTAATCTGTCAAGTTTTCCTGCGTAGAAATTTGCGTAGTTTTCGTGAAAGGCATCAGACTCTCCCTGCATCCAGCAGAATGCAACAACTTCTGCTTTCAGGCCGCTGTCTGCTTCTACTGCAGGAATAGCAAGGTCCATAATTTTTGTAAGCGCAGCATAACTGTCGCAACGATCGGGCAGAGGGCTGCCGAGATACTCATCAATAAAGGAACCTCCAAGAGCGTGCTTTACGATATAAAATTTTTCTCCCGGATATTTTTCGTCAAGGTAATCCGCAAGTCCGAGTTCGGGACCGAAATGTGTTTTTGTGGAAGCTGCTCCCTGGCCGGCAACAACTTTTACAAACCTTCCGTTGGACGTATGCCATTGATCTTCAGGAGCATCGGCAGAACCCGTGCTGAACATAATTTGTATATTGGGAAATCCTGCGCCGATAAGCTGTTTTTTCTCTTCTTTATCGAGTGATTCGTTGTTCCTGAGGTAAGCCTTGTAGCTCGCCCCCGCCATGTTGGACTGGCCGGAAAGGATGATTATTTTCGCGGTTTCATTCCAATTTTCCTTTGCGACCTCTTTTTCCGGAATTTCCGTTGTAACTGCAGAGGCTTCGGGAGTTGCGTTTTCAGCGCCGGACTCGTTTTTTTCACAGCCTGTAAAAGCAAACAAAGCTGTTGATAAAATCATAATCGTGGAAAGTGTCAGTGTCGTTAACTTCTTAAGGTTCATATAACCCACTCCTATCATTAAGAAATATTTAATAATTAAATTCTACACTATTTGTTTTTTTTGTCAAGGCTTTGGTGAGTCAGGGACCTGCCCCCTGACTCACCATAAAAAACGCCTTGTTTATGGGCTTTTCGTTTTTTATGGTGGCACTTTGGTGGCGCTTTGAGTCAGGGGGCAGATCCCTGACTCATTTAAAATAAAAAATTCCCGCGCAACATAGATTGTCACGCGGGAAAAAACAACGTTAACGTTATAGATAAGTTTTATCAGCCCTTTGTGATTACTTCCTGAACTTTTTCGCCAAAAAGTCTGCCGAGCTTTATTTCGCTTACAGGGTCGTAGTGAGCGTTGTCTGCGCCGACTACCAGGCCTGCGCCTATGGTATCAATGAAATAGTTTTTATCATTGGCGTCACTGATTTCCTTTTTTGCGTTATTGATGGTTTTGTGGAGAGGCCAGAGGGAAGAGTCTGAGATTCCTGCGTCTATCCAAGAGATTCCGCCTGCAGGAGCGTAGTCCTTGTAGTCTGTGCGGAAATTGTTGATCAGCTTTTCAGTTCTTTCTTTGTACGTGTTTGCAGCAGCTTCCTGAGCACTTTCAGATTCGCCCTGCATCCAGCATATTGCCACTACCACAATTTCCTTATCGGTGGTCTTTTTAATCTCATTAACGGCAAGGTCGAATTGCTTTTTTATATGTGAATAGCAGTCAAGGTCGGGATTGGCTCTTCCGAGATAATCGTCAATCTGAGCGCCGCCCAATGCGTGCTTTACAAGGTAGAATTCTTCGCCGGGATACTGTTCGTTAAGATATTCCGCAAGGCCGAGCTCCGGGCCGAATTGGCTCATTGTGGCGCCTTGGCTGAGACCTGTGTTCTTAAAAACTCCGCCGGAGGTGTTCCAGGTGTTTTCTGCATTGCCGCGGATTCCGGAGGAAAACATAATTTTTACGTTTTCATAACCTGTTTTGTATTCCTTCATCTTCTCCTTGCCTACGGCTCTCGCTGTGGGGTTAAAGGTGGCACCGGCCATGTTGGACTGTCCTACGAGAAGAATGACTTTGGCTTTGTTGCTGTAGTCCTCCTTTGCATCGCCGGTAAGTGAGTCTGAGGCTGTCTTGTCGCCGTCAGGGTTCTTTGTATCGTCCTTTTTATCCTCGCATCCGCCGGTAACGAGAAAAGACGATAAGGTAAGTGCTGTAAGAAATGTTGCAATAATTTTTCTTAGTTTCATATTGGTCAAAAAGTCCTTTCGTAAGAATTAACATATAGAATGTTATTATATTATCACAAAAGGACAATTTGTGTCTACAGGAATTTGTGTCTACAGGAATTTGTGTCTACAGCAATTTGTGTTACAACATTTCCTTGATTTTATCAATTACTGTGGGGATAAGGTCCACCAGCTTTTCCAGGGCGTTTTCGCTGCTGAGGGGCAGAAGCCTTACGTCAGAATAACTTACTATTATAAATGCAATAGGGGTTATGGATACTCCTGCGCCGCTGCCTCCGCCAAAGGGATAGTCGGGGGCTTTTGTCTGAGGATTTTCACCGGACTGCTTCGTTGCTTCTTTGCCGTTGTTTACGGTAATTGCGCCGCTGTACTCGGCTCCTCCTGCAGCTAAGCCGAAGGATACCTTTGATACAGGTATTATCAACGTGCCGTCACAGGTTTCTACGGGTTCGCCGATAATGGTATTTACGTCTACCATTTCTTTTATTTTTTGCATGGAGGTCTCCATAATGCTGTTAATTGGATGGTCTGCCATTTTTATTGCCTGCCTTTCATTAGGGATTTTAAAATAATATTTACAAGTTTGCCTGAGAATATACCGCGGACTTCTGCATCCAGCCCGAATTTTTCGTATTCGGGCCGGATATCAAATGAAAAGATTGCAGAAGTCCCGTCAACATTTTTTAAAAGCAGTGCCACAGGCACGGCCAGGGCGGCGTACGCCGCCCCC
>JAGAKK010000047.1 GCA_017625675.1 Clostridia bacterium
CTACCCCCAATCTTGGGGGCTGTAGGTGTTTCTTGTTCAATAAGCTTGCGTCATTCAATACGCCGCAGGCGAATTACAAGCTAAATTGCTCACTTCTGCGAGCAATTTCCTATGTAATAAAGAAAAAGGGCGAAGACAGTTTTTACGTGTCTCCGCCTTGTTTTTTTGCCGTTTTTATTTAACGGGGATTGTTACATCATAGTCAGTATACCATACACCTGCGGTGAAGCTTCTTGCACGGATAAGCACCTCATCCTCATACACCTCAATACTGTAGCCGCAGCCGTTTCCGAGTCTTCCGCGGAAATTGACATACATAAATGAAGGAAGATTAATTGAATGGAAGGAGCCGTCAGATTCAACGGAGGCGTAACCGAAAACATCCTTCTGGCTTTCGTTTACGAAGCCGTTATGAAGATGTCCGGAAATCAGGAATACGTTTTCGTAGTCCTTAAGAATTGCCTCAACCTCATAATTCTGGTCACCGAAGCTGCCGTCAAGAAGCTCGGGCTCATCATCGCCCCATGTTTCGGGAAGACCGTGGCTCTCGGCTATGGGCCAATGGGAAATAACGAATATAGGAAGCTCCTTTTCAGCCGCCTTGTCCATTTCCGCTCTTAACCACTTAAGCTGCTCCTCGCTTATAAAGGCGGAGGTATGTGTATCCTCACTTGCAAGCACAATAAAGGGATAGCCGTTGACCTCGGTTGCATAATATGCGTTTTCAAGCACCCTGCCGGAAATCTCCTCGGTATATTTCAGGAAATTTTCCTTTGCGGGTCCGTACTCGTCATCCTCATCCGTCCATGTATCGTGGTTACCGACAGCCATAATTATTTCCCCGGCAGGAGTATAGGGGCTGAAGGATTCCCTGAGCTTTTCATATTCGTGCACCTGACCTCCGTCCGTAAGGTCGCCTGCAAGCACAAGAGCATCAAGCTTATCCTGAGCGTGCTCCATATCCCATAAGCCGCACTGAAGCACCTGCATACGTGCCCATTCGTCTGTCATATGAATATCGGAAATGGCGGCAAAATTCAGAAGGATTTCTTCATCATTTTTTGCCTCATAATTATTTTCACCTGCATAAAAGCCGAAAACGGGCCAGGTAAAAATATTCAGGAATGTAAGAACAACACAGAAAAAAGCCTTAAAAAGCATCCACATAAAAACATCTCCTTATTCTCTTTCAGTAATATGATAGCATATTAAAGCTCAGAGTGCAATAACGCAAAGCTCCAGATTTTTACCTTTTTCAAAAAGCACAAAGGCTCTTTTCCCGTCGGGAGAAAGCGAAATATCGCTATAACCCCCGTCCTCGCTCAAAAGAAGCTCACGGGTTACGGAAAAGTCCGGGGTAAGCACCTTGAGGGTCAGATTTTTTCTTTCGTTTACGGAATTGCAGTTTGTAAACAGGAAGCCGTCCCGAAAAGCTATAAAGCCTGCACAGCACACAGGATCGGGAAGGCTTTCGCACAGACGGATATTACAAAGTGAAAAATCTTCGTTTATTTCTGCAATTGCACGGCACCTTTTATCCCCTTCGTGGCGGATATTTGCAAATATTCTGCCGTCAGAAAGCTCCGCCACAGAAAACTCGCTGGGGTCTGAAAGCTCCCCTGAGATTTCACCCATACTCCAGCTTTTGCCGTTGTCACGGGAATAAAGAAGTGCAATTACAGACGGGTGGTGGCTTTTTTCATCCTCTTTATTAAAGCTTAACCACACAGGCACAAGAAGAGCTCCGTCAGAAAGGCTTATTCCGTGGCAGGGGCCCGTTGCAATGCAGGACCAGAAGAAATCCTTTGTCTGTGCTTTTATGCAGTCAGTCAGCTCCTCAGGTAAGCTCCAGCTGTCCCCCTCGTCGGTGCTTTTCATATAAAACACACGGCGGTAGTTTATGCAGTAAAGAAAATGAAGGGTATTACCCTGAGCTATCATAAGGGGGTTATTTACCGTATCTCTGCCGTTTCCCGACACAAGAATTTTGAGCCCGGAAAAGGTCTCTCCCCCGTCTGTGCTTTTTCTCATACCGATGTCAATAACCGCCCAGTCGTCGGAGGACTGCCTTAATTCGCAGTAAGAGACAATTGTCCCCGAAGAAAGTGTGACAATTCCCGGTATTCTCGCCCTTTCGTAAGTTCCCGATGCAAATACGGTTTTATAATTTAATATCTTCATAAATCTCCTTAGCTAAATCATAATTTACAGAAGTAATTTCCCAAGAGGCTGTGTCGTGCATTAAATATTGTAGGGGATGGCGTCCCCGACATCCCGCAGGTAGAAATGAAAAATACAGAAGTTATGACCCTGTGAAGCACATTGTTATATACCA
>JAGAKK010000048.1 GCA_017625675.1 Clostridia bacterium
ATTCCTGACGAGCCAGGCGGACTGAACAAGGTTCTTGAAATTCTCACAGAGGCAAACGTAAACGTTGAGTATATGTACGCATTTTTAGGCGGAGCTGAGTCAAGCCACGCATACATGATTTTCCGTGTAGCAGAGGTTAACGAGGTAAAGGCGGCTCTTACAGCAAAGGGCGTTAACGTTCTCAGCCGCGAGGATATGGAAAAGCTTTGATAAAG
This sequence comes from Clostridia bacterium, assembly GCA_017625675.1. GTDB lineage: Bacteria > Bacillota > Clostridia > UBA1212 > UBA1212 > RGIG8523. The sequence continues at coordinate 216 of JAGAKK010000048.1, forward strand.
TTATAATTTAAAATTGAGACAGCGTATGCCGCCAAGGTTTTGCGGTGTGCGCTGTTTTTATGAATGATTTTAAGTATAAGTCAGAATTAAAATATAATATTCAGGAGGAATTATCGTGAAATTCAGTATAAACTCCCCCATCCTATTCGTTATCGTGGCATTGATTGTGGCAGTGGTACTTGCCCAGTCGATATTTTTTCTGGTGAAAGCCTGGAAACGCGGTATTGAGCTCGGAATGAACAAGAAAAAATTAAAAAGAATTGCCGTTACTGCGGCAGTATTTACCATTGCCCCGGCGGTGACAATAGTTATTAGTGTTATTGCTCTTTCAAAGGATCTGGGCTTGCCCCTTCCCTGGCTTCGTCTGAGCGTTGTAGGCTCTCTTTCATACGAGGCCATTGCCGCTGAAAACACCATGAATGCAATGGAGGTTGCATCAGGAAGCGGAGCTATCAATTCCACCCAATACGTTACCATTGCGTCTGTAATGACGCTTAGCATAATGGTTGGAATCTGGCTGGTGCCTGCGCTCTGTAAAAAGCTACAGACCGGAATGATAAACCTTGAAAACCGTGACAAAAAATGGGCTGATATTTTTTCTGCGGCAATGTTTATCGGTATGATTTCAGCCTTTGTGGGCTTTGTTTTCTGCGACGTTTCAGACGTGTTTAAGGGAGATACAAAAGGCCTTATCCCCGTGCTGGTAATGCTTGTATCTGCAGTTGTTATGGCCCTTTCGGGACTACTTGTGAAAATTCTGAAAGCAAGATGGATTTCAGACTACGCACTTCCCATAAGCCTTATCGTGGGTATGGCAAGCGCGATTCCCATCACAGCCTGGTTAGGATAAGGAGGTACGTGATATGAAAAACAACTCATCAAACAACGGAAAATCATATATCGAAAACGTTTATCGCTGGGGTCTTATATGGAACATTACAGTGATGATAATTCTTCTGGCCTTCCCTGTTGCGGTTGCCCTTATTTTCGGCGCTTTGCCTGATTGGAAAGGACTTCTCCTTGGACTTCTTGCCACAGCCCCAATGTACTGGGCAGTAGGCGTAATTGAAACCATAACGTATATCCCTATGCTTGGAGCAGGCGGTTCTTACCTCTCTTTCGTAACAGGAAACATCTCGAACCTGAAGCTTCCCTGCGCCCTCAATGCGCTGGAGCAGGCAGGCGTTAAGTCAAACTCCGAAGAGGGCGAAGTAGTGTCTACCATTGCCATTGCGGTTTCAAGTATTGTAACCACTCTTATTATAATTCTTGGCGTTGTCCTTATCGTGCCATTGTCACCTATCCTCAACGC
>JAGAKK010000049.1 GCA_017625675.1 Clostridia bacterium
CAGACAACCGGTGCATTTCCCAGCCGGTATTTTTTTGCACCGGTTGTCTGTCCCCCTGGTGCACCCAGCCCCGGTGCACTCTGCAAAAAAATGAGTCAGGGGGCAGGTCCCTGACTCATCGAAATAACAATAAAAAACAAACCGAAAAAAAATCCGGTTTGCTTTTTACTTTCAAAAACATTATCATATCTCAATCATTCGTCACGTCGCCATTGCCCTGAAGGTCTATCCTCTCCCCCAAATACTTTGGAAGCGGCCTAAATACCGAAGTGAGAAAATCCTTGACCCTTGCGGCAAACTCTCTCAGGTCGCGACCTCCTTGGCCTCCGTAGGTGCGAAGCTCCGCGTCAAGACCTACGACATCAAGCTCCATTGACTGTGCAATAAAAATTGCTCTGTGGAGATGATATTTTTGCGTAACAATCAAAAGCCTTTCCGCCCCGAAAATCTCCTTTGCTCTGTATACGCTTTCGTAGGTAGAAAAACCTGCGTGGTCCATAAAAATGTCTTCCGAGGGCACACCTTTTTCAATAAGAAAAGATTTCATCACGTTCACCTCGTCATAATCATCCTTGCCGTGGTCTCCGCTGACAATAATCTTTTCGGCAATGCCCTGCTCATAGGCGCTCAGCGCCGTAAGAAGTCTGTCCTCAAGCATGTTGCTGGGAATAGTCTTTTCGTTTCCGTCAGGCTCTGTAACAAGCCTTACCGAGCAGCCAAGGACAAGTATGCAATCAAAGGCTTCGTCTTTCACCGCCTCTGAAAGCTCCGCGGCAGACTCATATATCTCGCCATTCGTTCCCACAGTCACACGGATATTAATTGCCGACACAAAAATCAAAGCCGCCAGAAACAAAATCCCGATAACCGTTAACGATACCCTGAAGGCCTTGGCTTTAAAAAACCTTTTCAAACAAGCCATATACAAAAACGCCTCCGCAATTATTTCGTAATATCAAAAAGCTCGATTTCAACCACACCGAGAAGCGCATCAGGAGCCATTGACACCTGAAAGCCCACCTTGCCGGCAGAAAAGCATATCGTATCAAAAAGGATTGCCGTCTCATCTATAAAAGTTCTGAACTGCTTTTTCATTCCTATAGGAGAACAACCTCCGTGTATGTAGCCCGTTAAGGGCAATAATTGTTTTTGAGGAATCATCTCAATTGACTTCTCGCCGGCAGCCTTGGCGGCCTTTTTAAGGTCAAGCTCGTTGCAGGTAGGCACCATAAAAACGTAGTAATTACCGGATTTTCCCACAGTTACCAAGGTTTTAAAAACCGACTCAGGCTCCATACCGTAAGCCTCTGCGATCCTTGCCGCCGTATACTTTTCCGTGTCGTATGAAAGAGGCGTGTAGGAAACGCCCCACTCATCCAGAAGTCGCATAACATTCGTCTTATCTTTTTTATTAAAATTGTTTTCCATATATATCACTTCACTAAAATACCATATTCATTTTCTTGTAATATTAAAATTTCACGTTCTCTGCCGTTTTCGCAGTCAATATACACGAGGCATTGCCGTCCGTCGAGAGATGCAGAGAACTCATAAACAAAATACTCTCCACCGAAATCATTCGGGATAACAGCCAGCCTTTCACTTTCCAAGGCAAGTCTTGAAGAAAGAAGCTTCCTTGCCTCCTCCGCAGAAATTGCCGGCGCCGGAAGATCCCTTGGGCAATGATTTAAAATATATCGACCCGCTTCGACTCCCATCACTTCACCCGTATCAAGGGCAATGCTCACCTTTATCATATCCGGATAATACAAAACGTTGTCTTTTTCGTAGCAATAATTCGCAGTGACAATGCCGCCCTGCACGTTATAATAGGAAGGCTTCATGTCCTCAAATCCAACCGCCGCAAGATAGGTTGCCCCCTGCTCCACCGCCTGCTCCGCCGTCAGATTTTCCTCGCCCACCTCTCTGTACATTATAAAAGAGGAAAGCAGACCGCCCTTGACCGTAATATCAGCATAGGCCACAAGCTCCTTTTCGCCTACCGTATTATTTTTTAAGGTCACAACGTAGCTGTAAGTCCTGATATTTGAATTATTGTTTTCGTAAGCAAGCTGGCAGGACAGAATATCATATCCTTGCAGATAAGCGGCAAGCCTCTCTACGCCCTGCTCCTTTGTAACGTCCTCACCGGTAATGCCCTTCGGTGAAACCTGTTGCATGTGCTCCGAAAAAGGTCCGTCATATATAAGCGTAGGATAATCCTCCACAGGCTCGGAGAAACTCCCTAAAAACTCATAGCCCTCTGCAAGCTCTTCATTATCGGTAATAGCGCCGCTGTACTTTTCAATGTCGCTCCAGTTGCAATTTCCGCTGCCTAAAGCGCTTGCCATATATTGGAAAGCCCCGTTAATATCCTGAGCGTATCCGTACATCTTTCCGAGAAGCTCAGTCTCCTCCTCAGTCAGCTCATCACGGTAAACCGACTTTTCATTGAAAGCCTTTGAAACGTCCGCAAGCTGCACGATGTACTTAGACACCTTCGCCATAACGGACTGGTCCACCGGAAGCACCTCCAGATGACTTTCCGCAAGGGACGCACAGCGCCACACCTCGTCCAGCATCATTGACGCATTTTCAGAAGAACCTGATGCCATTGCCTTTAAAAGATAGTTTTCAGCATCCTCAAGATTTTCCAGAAGCTCGTTAAATGCCCTGCTGTATGCAGTATCATCCGTTTTCACAGGCTTGTGCGCCTGAACGTTCCAATATATACCGTAAACGGCAAGGCCAACTATCATTGCCACCGCCAATACAAAGGTAAAGTTTTTTAATTTCACAAAACCGCCGCCTTCTCTATAATATTATATAGAGTATCTTGCGCCGCCATCTGTAAAATTATTCATATTTTATATTGTGTTCAGATTCGTCTTCTCACAACGCTTCCCGGAACGATTCTCTTGTCAGAAGGAATCTTAACGAGAGCCATAGGGTTTGCCGCTCTTTCAAGGGCCTCCCCCTTTTCATTAATTATATATTCTGCATTAACCGTCACGATCTCACGCACTCCCGGAACTACAACCTCAAGAGTTTCGCCTTTATTAAAAGCGCCCTTCACACGAAGGAACATTTCATTTTCTGAAGTTTCTTCAACCACACCGATAAAGTCCGTATCGCGAAGATACGAGGATGTGGTATAAATCTGCTCCCCCTTGTCGCCAAGGTAAAATCCCGTAGAATAATCACGATGGCTCACAGAGCAAAGCTCCCTCATTATCTCATCTTTAAGTTCCTTATTGTTTCTGTAACCCTCCGGATCTTTGAAACACTCGTCAATGGCAATTCTGTAAGCCCTTACAGTTACAGCCGTGTAGAACTCACTCTTCATTCTGCCCTCGATCTTAAGGCTGCCCACTCCCGTCTCCATAAGCTCAGGAAGATATTCTGCCATGCAAAGGTCCTTGGAGTTAAATATGAAAGTACCTCTTTCATTGTCCTCTACCTGAATGTACTCTCCGGGACGGCGTTCCTCTGAAACGTAATAATTCCATCTGCAGGGCTGAGCGCAGTCTCCGCGATTTGAGGAACGACCTGCCATATAATCACTGAGCATACATCTTCCTGAAAAAGACATACACATTGCACCGTGAACAAAAGCCTCAAGATAAGGCTCGCCGTTGTTGCCGTTTTTTACGGATTCGCAATTATTGATAAGATTATCATTGATGCCCTTGATTTCCTCAAGAGAAAGCTCCCTTGCAAGGTTTACACGTACCGCGCCGTTATCGAGCCAGAACTTTATAGTTCTCCAGTTGAGGTTATTTGCCTGAGTACTTACGTGAACGGGAAGCTTCGGAACGGTTTCCCTTACCAGCATAAATGTTCCAAGGTCTGCAACGATAACACCGTGAACACCGATTTCATAAAGCTCCCTTGCGTATTCCGCAATCCTGTCAAGGTCGCTGTCACGGGAAATAATATTCATCGTAATATAAATTTTCTTCCCCAATGAGTTTGCAAGCTTTACCGCTTCACGCATCTCGTCACTTGAGAAATTTCCTGCCTGAGAACGCAAACTGAAAAAATGGCCCCCCATATACACCGCATCTGCGCCGTACATAAAAGCAGTTTTCATTTTAGTAAAATTCCCTGCAGGAGCAAGAAGCTCAGGCTTTGTTTTGATGTTATTCATTGTCATAACTTAAATTTCCCTTCTTTACGGCAATAGCCATTCCGTCTCCCGTGTCAATGAGCGACGTTACAAAATCCTTATCGGCGGCAAGCTTATCAAGGAAAGCCCTGAGCCTTCCCACAATAGTTCTGTGCTTGTGAGGAGCCTCTTTCGGGTCGTCGTTTATCTTTCCGTAGAAGATAACGTCATCGCACACAAGAAGTCCGCCGGTTTTAAGGAGTCTTTTCATATCATCATACATCTCAATGTAATGTCCTTTGGAGCTATCCACAAAGACCATATCATATTGTCCGCCGATACAATTAAAGACCTCCACCGCATCGCCGTTAATGACCCTGATATATGACGAAAGTCCTGCCCTTTCAATATTTTTCAGTGCAACCAAAGTCCTCTCTTCGCTGAGCTCAACGGTGTCAATCCGAAACTCCTTTTTTTCTTCATCAGAAAGAGCTTCAAGACAAAACCTTGCCAGCAATATTGCAGAATACCCTACGGCAGTTCCCGCCTCAAGTATTTTAAGAGGCTTGTGCATCGTCACAAGAACGCTGAGAAGGGCCGCTGCATCCTTCCTCAGAATAGGAACGTTGTCCATATCTCTTGCAGAAAGGCGGCGTATATCCTTTAAAACGTCATCTTCAAAATCAAGTATTGTTTCAGTATATTCATTCATAATATCAGGAAGCATTCTCCTTTACAGCGGCATCGTGCTCTTCTGCAGTAACAGAAAATACGTGTGTGCCGTTGCCGTCTTTTTTCAACGTGTAATATAAATAGTCGTGCTCGTTCATTTCAATAACAGCCTTTATTGAAGCCTGACCCGGACTGCAAATCGCACCCGGAGTGAGTCCTTCATACATAAAAGTGTTATAACGATCCTTCATAAATTTCATTTCCTCGGTAATCTCAGAAACAGACTCCCCCGTATTCCTCTTGACAATATATTGAAGTGTAGAGGGGCATTCCATAAACGGCACTGTTTCGCTGTGCATTCTGTTGTAGAAAAGCCTTGCAATAGTCTCTCTTTCCGTGCCTACCTTGCACTCTTTTTCAACGTAGGATGCAATGGTAACGACCTGATTCACCGTAAGTCCCTGCTTTTCCGCACGCTCGTAATACTCAGGCTTAAAGACGTCGCTGAATCTGTTCAGCATCTTATATATTACCGTTTCGGGATTTGAGTCAATTTCAAACTTGTACGTATCAGGGAAAAGGTATCCGTCAAGACGGTAATCCATCTCCCCTTTCTCCTGCGGAACAAAAGAATAGGAAGACAGGTCAATATTGTCCACCGCTTCAAGGAACTCCTCTTTTCCTACGATATCATTGGCCTCCAGACGCTCTGCAATCTGAATAGTTGTAAAGCCCTCCGGAAACATTACCGACACAGTCAGAGGCTCATCCGCAAGGAGCACCATTATTTCATCATAGGTAAGGTCCTTGCAAAGAATATGAACACCCGATTTATAAAGGTCGTCATAGCCGTTAAACTTTGAAAGCATTTTAAAAATAAATTTATTTTTAATAAGACCCTGTTCCTTAAGCTCATCTGCAATGCTTTCAGTTCTTGAGCCTTTTTCTATTTTAAACTCCACCGCCGTAGCTTCATCAATTTCAATCGAATCCGCGGTAATGGGATTTTCATACTTGTCAACAAGGTAAGTGTAAGATACAAAGGCAGAGAACACACCGATTGCAATAAGAACTATTCCGGAAAGAAAAACCATTGCCGCCGTACTTCCCCTTGAAAAGCGACTTTTTTTCATGTTTCTGTAGGACTTTTCTTTCTGAGCAGCCTTTTTCGTTTTAAGCTCCTTGCGTCTTTGAAGGTCGCTTTTTGCAGGTTCTGTTTTATTTACAGGATTGGTTCTTTGCCCCGGCTTTCTGATACCGCTCTGAGAGGATGTCTGAGACGTTTTTTTCTGAGGAGCTTTTTGTGTTTGTGAAGGTCTTTTGGCAACACTTGAGGAGGCCCTTTTCTCTGAAACGGTAGAAGGGCTTTTTGCAGAATCATATCTTCTTTGGTTTGCTTCGTCATCATTTGATATAAGCATATCAAAATCGTCGGCAACAGGCTTTCGTGAGTTAGCCACAAAGATCAGCTCCTTTTATATTGTCAGTGTTTTCGCAAGAAGCCTCTGCGAAGCAGTCAGCTTCTGAAGAAATCTTCCTATTTTTTCACCTTAGTTGAATGAGTGTTTTCGCAAGAAGCCTCTGCGAAGCAGTCAGCTTCTGAAGAAATCACTCATTCAACCCTTCTTTAACTTACTTTCCGCTTTCGCTCTCAGCTCCGTATTAAGAATCTTCTTTCTGAGTCTTATGCTCTTAGGCGTTACCTCCACAAGCTCATCATCGGAAATAAACTCCAATGATTGCTCAAGGCTCAGAATAACGGGAGGCGTAAGTCTGAGCGCCTCGTCAGAGCCGGAAGCTCGCACGTTAGATATATGTTTTTTCTTGCATACGTTTATAACAAGGTCGTCAGGTCTTGCATTTTCGCCAACGATCATACCCTCATAAACCTTTGTATTAGCGCCGATAAAGAGTCTTCCTCTCTCCTGTGCGTTGAAAAGGCCGTATACAACGGATTCGCCCTGTTCCCAGGCAATCATTGAGCCTCTCTGACGAGAACTCATATCACCCTTGTATGCCTCATATCCGTCAAAAACGTGGTTCATAATACCGTTGCCCTTGGTGTCCGTCAAAAATTCGGAACGGTAACCGATAAGGCCTCTTGCAGGAATCTTGAATTCAAGCCTTACGTAGCCCTCTGCTCCGGGATGCATATCAAGCATTTCGCCCTTACGCACACCGATCTTCTCAATTACCACGCCCACAGTGTCCTCAGGTGTATCAACCGTAAGTCTTTCAATAGGCTCATAAAGAAGCCCGTCCACCTCTTTGAAAATTACCTTGGGCCTTGATACCTGAAACTCGTAGCCCTGACGGCGCATTGTCTCAATAAGCACGGAAAGGTGAAGCTCTCCTCTTCCGGAAACCTTAAGGGTATCAGGAGAATCAGTTTCCTCAACTCTCAGGCTGACGTTTGTTTCAAGCTCTTTAAAAAGTCTGTCTCTTATGTGACGTGACGTTACAAACTCGCCCTCAGTTCCTGCAAAAGGACTGTTATTAACGCTGAAATTCATTGAAAGCGTAGGCTCGTCAATATTTACAAAGTCAATAGGCTCAACGCAATCAGGCGCACAAACCGTGTCACCGATATTAAGGTCTGTAATACCTGCAACAACCACGATATCACCTGCGCAGGCAGTATCCGTTTCCACCTTTTTAAGGCCTTTAAATTTATAAAGATAATTTATTCTGCCGTTTTTCTTTGAGCCGTCAGAGTTACAAACCACAACGCTCTGTCCGTTTGAAACAGTTCCGCGGTCAATTCTCGCAACGCCTATTCTTCCCACGTAATCATCTGCAGTAACGTTTGAAATAAGCATTCTGAAAGGCGCCTCCGTATCAACGGAAGGTCCGGGAATTTCTCTTATTATAGCCTCGAACAAAGGCTCCAGATCCTTTCTGTCGCCGCCGTCAGGTGAAAGTGATGCATATCCGTCACGGGAGGATGCATATACAACAGGAAAATCCAGCTGTTCATCATCTGCGCCGAGATCCATAAAAAGTTCAAAAACCTCGTCAAGAACCTCCAGTGGTCTTGCGCCGTCTCTGTCAATTTTGTTGATTACCACAATAGGCTTCAGTTTCATTGCCAGTGCCTTGGTAAGCACGAATCTCGTCTGAGGCATTGCTCCCTCAAAAGCGTCTACCAGAAGAAGAACGCCGTCGCACATTCCAAGGACTCTCTCTACCTCGCCGCCGAAATCTGCATGTCCGGGGGTATCTACGATATTTATTGTGTAGTCCTTGTATTGGAGTGAAGTATTCTTTGAAAGAATGGTAATTCCTCTCTCCTTTTCAAGGTCGTTACTGTCCATTACGCGCTCTGCCACCGCCTCATTTTCACGAAAAGTTCCGCTCTGATGAAGAAGACCGTCTACCATGGTGGTCTTGCCGTGGTCAACGTGGGCAATTATTGCAATATTTCTTATCTTATCTCTTGTTTGTATCACAAAAAACAAACTCCTTTGTACTGGATTAATTAATTATATCACTTTTTATTGAAATTATCTTTAAGCCATCTTGAACAATTTTTCACCCAAGGCTGAAAGGATGGCTCCACGTGACAATCTGCCACATAGGTTACGTCATTTGCCAATGCAAGGCCGTGCACTCCCTTTTGCACTATATGAAGCTCAAAAGGAATTCCGTTGTCGGAAAGAGCCTTTGCAAAAACAAGTGAGTTCTCCACAGGAACGGTCTCATCTTCAAAAGTATGAACGATAAACGAAGGTGGTGTATGCTTGCCCACCTGCTTATACGGCGATATCTTTTCAAGAAGCTTTTCACGCGCCTCGCCCTCTGTTCCCCGAAGAAGAGTATTAAGGCAATCAGCAGGGCATTCTCCGATAGGTCCCGTCACAGGATAACACAAAACCAATGCATCGGGTCTGTTTTCGTCATTAAAGCATCCTGCAGTTGTCTGAATTTCTTTGTCATTCCAAAGAGTACCCAGCGTAGCGGCCAGATGACCTCCTGCAGAAAAGCCTGCAACTGCAATTGCATTCTCATTAACGCCCCACTCCTCTGAGTGTTCGCGGACAATCTTCATTGCCCTTGAAAGGTCGCAAAGGGAATTAGGAAACACCGCATCCTCGTTAAGGGAATACCTGATCACGAAGGTGTGAAACCCCTCTGCCGCAAAGGCCATTGCAATAGGTTCTGCCTCTCTGTCAGAGCACATAAAATATCCGCCGCCGGGACAAATCATCACAGCGGGCCTTACGTGAAGAGCAGGCATTTCAGGGCTCTTGTCAAGAATATACGTTTCAAGATAAACCTTTCCGTCATCTCTTAAATTAATTTTTTCATATTTCATTTTTTTGCCTCCAATTCAGCAAGCCTCTTATTAGTCGCCTCAAGCTCTCCTCTGAGCTGCGCGATTTCCTGAGCCACAGGGTCAATAATCTTCTGGTGCTCCAGAAGAAGTGAAGGAGACTCTACCCTCTCACCGTCTGTCTTGATAACTCTTGCCTTAATTCCCGTAACCGTGGAATTAGGGGGAACGTCTCCCAGAACTACAGACCCTGAGCCGATCATTGAATTGTCGCCGATAGTAACAGGGCCTAAAATCTTCGCACCTGCTCCTATAAGCACGTTGTTTCCAACGGTAGGATGTCGCTTGGAATGGCGCTCTCTTCCGTTACCGCCCAGAGTCACCTGATGATATATCGTACAATTATTTCCCACAACGGCAGTCTCACCGATAACTACGCCGTGGCCGTGGTCAATAAAAAGACCTTCTCCTATAGTAGCGCCCGGATGTATCTCAATACCGGTTTTTCTGCTGGAGCGCTGCGAAACGTAGCGGGCAATCAAGGGCATTTTGTGCCTCAGAAAAAACGCCGCAATGCGATGGTCGCGAAGAGCCTTAAAGCCCGGATAAAGAAGAATAACCTCCATCACGTTTCTCGCCGCAGGGTCTCTTTCCGCTATGGATTTTGCATCTTTAAAAAGTCCCATATAAATCCTCTCAAAAATTAAACAATTAAAATAATATATTCCGTTATAAACCCTTGTGACACTAAAAACGTGACACAAAATTTATAAATAACTTACAACCTCTGCACACTTATCGTCAATGTAATAAGCTCTTGTAACTCGTCTTCCCACGCCGCAAAGAATTTCGTAATTAAATGATCCTGCAATTCCGGAGACCTCTTCTGCACTTAAATACTCACCCCTTGATGAGCCGAACAAAACAGCCTCATCACCAACCTTCACGTCGGAAAGACCGGTAACGTCCACCATAGTCTGATCCATACAGACTCTTCCTAAAATCCTGCACCGTTTACCGTTAATAAGCACGCAGCCCTTATTGGAAAGCGCTCTCGGATAGCCGTCTGCATATCCTGCAGAAAACACCGCTACCCTCATATCCTTTTCTGCGATAAAGGTATGTCCATAGCTTACGCCGCGGCCTTTTTTCAGGTCAAAAACGTTGGTAACGTGAGCAACCACAGACATTACAGGCTTTATCGGAAAAGCATCAATCCCTACGTCAAAGGAAGGATAGTGTCCGTAAAGAACGATTCCTGCCCTTACCATATTGCAGGTGACAGGAAATTCCATTATTCCTGCGCTGTTACTGATATGAATGATTGGGGGCTCAACACCCTTCTCTTTAAGTTTCAAAACAAATTCATCAAAGAGAGCCTTCTGCTTCAATGCGGTGGTCTTGTCTTTTTCATCCGCCGTTGCGTAATGAGAAAATACACCTTCAACAAAAACGTTATCAAGGGATGCAATTTTAACGGCAATTTTTATGCCTTCATCATCAGCCGGGAGCCCTATTCTTGACATTCCCGTATCAACGGCAATATGTATCTTCGCAGTCCTGCCCTCTTTTCCGGCAATCTCAGACAAAAGCCTTGAGTCTTCTTCTCTGTAAATTGTCAGGGTAATATCATTAAGCACCGCATCTTTAAAAAATTCAGGAGGTGTATACCCAAGCACCAGAACAGGCTTCTCACCGATACCCTCCTGTATTACGATATTATCTTTTTTTCTGGGGGCTCTCAATTCAAGAGCCTCGTCAACACCTGCCACACCGAACATATCCACACGGTCTCTTATGTATCCGGAAATCTTCTCCGCGCCGTGGCCGTAGGCATCAGCCTTTACAACAGCAAGGAGCCGCACACCTGCAGGAATGCGGCTTTCTATTACAGAAAGGTTATGTTCAAGCGCGTCCATATCAATTTTAGCGCAAATTCTGTTGTAAACAGGCTTCATTTCGGGCAAGCCTCTCCTTACTTTTTATACTAAAACAAAATTTAAGGTCTGAAATCAAAGACCCAATATTTTCTTAACTTCTTTTACAAGAAGCTCTGCATTCTGCTCGTGAGCAGAAACTACGGGGTGACCTATTCCGCCTTCATTGTTGTTAACAAAATCAGTAAAAGCGTAAATACCTGCAGCCTCTCCGCCTGCTTCCTTTACTGCCGCCTCAACGAGGGGAGCAGCAACCGGTGTAACACCGCCGAAAGCCCAGAGAATTTTTGCATCAGGATTGTTTTTACGAACCATTTTAATCAATGACACGAAACCGTCCTGAATCTGCTTTTCAGTCCAACCCTTTTCGCAACTCATATCGTTGCTTCCAAGGTTTATGATAACTAAATCAGGCTGCTTTTCAAAGCCCCACGCATCATTTCTGCCGCGCTGATAACAAGTTTTCTCATAGGTTTCAAGCATTGTATGAGGCTGCCAGCCAATACCTGCGCCGATTCCCTGCTGAGCTATAATGCTGTAGTCTGCGCCAAGCTTCTTCATAGCAAGGCAAGCATAGGCTCTCGTTCCGTCCTGATAATACGAAGAGCGTGGATTATTAAGAGGATCCTTTGCGCCGCCGGTGTTGTTGGGATAAAGGTTTCCGTATCCTGTCGTGATAGAATCGCCTATAACCTCGATATAAACGTTGCTCTCTTCCGGTCTTGCATCAAATTCACCTGAAAATGACACGGAATTAACGTACAGGTCACCGTATTCAGCTTCGTTCTGACGTTCAATCATAAAGGTATGAGTACCCTTTGCAAGTCCCTTACCAAGAACCAATTCGTGACTGCCCTGTGTCAAGGCATAGAGGTCACGTGTTCCCTGCAAAACTCCGTCCACGTAGACGTTGATAAACAAAACAGGACGTCTGTTAGCATCTATTGCCATAGGATTTGCGTGAATAACTGCAGAAACGTCGCCTTCACAGCAAGCTCTGAACTCCACGGAAGACGCAGTAAAGTCAAGCGCAATGCCCTTGCCGGCCTGATAATCAACAACCTTCGTTCTTCCCTGAACCTTTGAATTATTGAAAAGAGTCTCTGCGTCCATAGTCTTCAATGAAAAATCCACAACAGCAGGATCTTTAGTGGGCGCGGCTGTAGGAGCAGGCCTCGGGGTAGTAACGTTTCCCTTTGAGTCATCCTTACCTTTATCACAGCCAACCACAAAACATGATGAAACAGCCAATAACGTAACCATAATAAATGTCAAACACCTTTTTATCATTGATATCACCTTAAAAGTTTATACTTCAAACAACAATTATTTTCTTGCAACAGCAGCTTCTGTAGCCTCTGCAATCTTCTCTGCAGTAAGACCGAACTTCTCAAGAAGCTCAGCAGGCTTACCGGAAGTACCGAAAGTATCGTTAAGACCGATCCTCTTTACGTAGCAAGGACAAGTTTCAGCAAGAGCCTCGCAAACTGCTCCGCCAAGTCCGCCGATAATGTTGTGCTCCTCAACGGTAACGATTGTTCCCGTAGCCTTTGCACACTCAGCAAGAAGATCCTTGTCGATAGGCTTAATTGTATGAATATCAACTACTTTTACATTGATGCCCTTAGCCTTAAGAAGCTCAGCAGCCTTAACAGCCTCCTGCACCATAAGACCTGTAGCAACGATAGTAGCGTCATTTCCGTTGTCGCAAAGAACGATACCCTTGCCAAGCTCAAACTTCTGATCCTCTGTGTAAAGCTCCTCTACTCCGAGGCGACCAAGTCGCAGATATACGGGTCCCTCGTGCTCAATAGCAGCCTTTATAGCAAAGCGTGTCTCCTGGGCATCGCAAGGACTCATAACTACCATGTTGGGAAGTGATCTCATAATAGCAAGATCCTCTACGCACTGATGGGAAGCGCCGTCCTCACCAACGGAGATACCTGCGTGTGTAGCGCCGATCTTTACGTTGAGCTTAGGATAGCAAATAGAGTTTCTGATCTGCTCGCAAGCTCTCTCTGCCGCAAATACTGCAAAGCTGGAAGCAAATACTACCTTGCCTGTAGTAGCAAGACCTGCCGCAACAGCCATCATATTGCCCTCTGCAATACCCATATTAATGTGTCTTTCAGGATAAACCTTCTTAAACGTGTCGGTCTTGGTGGATTTTGAAAGGTCCGCATCAAGAACCACGATTCTCTCGTCTCCGCCGAACTCGGCAAGAGCCTTTCCGTAAGCTTCTCTTGTAGCAATCTTAGCCATGATTAACCCTCCAATCCTGCAATTACTGCATCAATCTCTTCAAGCGCTGTCTTAGTCTGCTCTGCATCAGGAGCATTGCCGTGCCAAGCATAATTTCCTTCCATGAAAGAAACGCCCTTGCCCTTAATGGTATTCGCCACGATAACGGTAGGCTTTCCTTCGGTAGCCTTAGCGTCGTCAACAGCCTTTCTGATAGCCTCAATATCGTGTCCGTCAACAGCGATAACGTTCCAGCCGAATGCCGCAAACTTGTCTGTAACGGGGGCAGAGTTCATAACGTCCTTCGTAGCACCGTCAATCTGAAGACCGTTCAGGTCAACAAATGCTGTGAGGTTGTCAAGCTTATAATGAGCAGCGCACATAGATGCCTCCCATACCTGACCCTCTTCAAGCTCTCCGTCGCCAAGAATAGTGTATACACGGTAATCCTTCTTATCAAGCTTTCCTGCAAGAGCCATACCTACTGCGCAGGAGATACCCTGTCCCAAAGAACCTGTAGACATATCTACGCCGGGAACACTCTTCATGCTGGGGTGACCCTCAAGGTAGCTCTCTGTCTGTCTGAGAGTCTTAAGGTCCTCCTCAGGGAAAAATCCCTTAAGCGCCAATGCCGCATAATATGCAGGAGCGCAGTGTCCCTTTGAAAGTACAAATCTGTCTCTGTCAGCCCACTTAGGATTTTTAGGGTCAACCTTCATCTCGTCAAAAAACAATACCGACAAAATATCCGCAATGGAAAGTGATCCGCCGGGATGTCCGCTTTTCGCAGCCGCAATAGCCTCAATAGAATATCTTCTGATGAGTCCGGCCTTCTTCTTAAGTTCAAGCAATTTCTGCTCGTTCATAATTAAATTACCGCCCTTCTGTATGTATGATATATAAATTAATAAATTTAAAACTGATTTATATTATTTTTGTTTCTTCTCAATATCTGCAATCATATCGATTCTGGTCTGGTGACGGCCGCCCTGAAACTCTGCGTCGTACCACTCGCCTACGATCATCTTGGCAAGCTCGCTGCCCACCACTCTCGCACCGAAACAAATAATGTTTGAATCATTGTGCTGTTTAGAAAGCTTTGCTGAGAAAGGCTCAGAACAGCAAACAGCTCTTATACCGTTTACCTTATTCGCTGCAATAGAAATTCCGACACCTGTTCCGCAGATAAGAACTCCGCGCTCACACTCTCCTCCTGCAACGGCATTCGCCACCGCCTCAGCAATCTCCGGATAATTGGACGCCTCTGTACTCTCCGTGCCGAAGTCCTTTACAACCTCGCCTTTTTCCTCAAGAAATTTCTTAATGATTTTCTTTAATTCAACCCCTGTGTGGTCATTGCCGATGGCATACATCTTAGCAAACCTCCTGATAACACATTATTACAAGGATATTATAACCTATTAACGATAAAATGCCAACCCCTATTTTAAACAAAATTTAAGCTGAGCCACGGCGTCAGATAAGTTGAGCCACGGCGTCAGACGCTGTGAATGAGTCAGTGACCTGCCCCCTGACTCATAAGGCACAAAGCCTTTCTAGAAAACGGTTTTGCCGAAAACAGGTGGCATATCGGTGGCATAATTTCGCCTTTAAAAAAGAGCCACAGCGTCTGACGCTGTGGTCCGTTTTTGATTGATTGCACCTGAAATATACAAAAACGGACCAAAAGAAGTCTTTTGTGGCTCCTTTGGGACGCTCTGAATACAGTTCATCAATAACAAAGCGTCCGCAAAGAGCCACAGCGTCTGACGCCGTGGCTCAGCTTTAAATTACTTTGTAAAAATCCTTCCAAAACTGTCAAGAGCAGGTCCTATTGCCGTAAAGGCAATTACCGTGAGCCAGTCTTGCCACCCCAGGGGCACAGTGTTAAAAATCGGTTGCAAAAAAGGAATATATACTACGCACACCATAAGAAGAAGCGACACCGCCGCCGACACAAGAAGAAAACTGTTGCCACGAAGACCTATCTGAAAAAGGGTTTTCGTTTCGCTTCTGCACTCAAAAGAATGTACGAGCTGTATTACCACCAATGTCATAAAAGCTACGGTCCTTGCAAGGTTAACGTTTCCGCAGGTGAAAAAGATCGTTGCAAAAGCCCCCATGGTACAAACTCCCGTCAGCACTCCCCTGAAGGCAATGAGCCACACCATACGCTTTGTGAAAATCCCCTTGTCGCGAGGAATGGGCGGTTTTGACATTATATCCTCATCAGCCTTGTCAAGGCCAAGGGCAATGCCGGGAAGGCCGTCAGTCACAAGATTTACCCAAAGAATCTGAATTGGGTACAGCGGAATGGGAAGCCCCGTCAATGCCGCCGCCAGCATCGTCATAACCTCACCTAAATTACTTGCCAGCATATAGCGGATAAACTTGCAGATATTGGCGTAAATTCTTCTGCCCTCTTTTACCGCCGCCACAATGGTAGAGAAATTGTCGTCAAGAAGCACCACTCCCGAGGCCTCTCTCGTCACCTCCGTGCCGTTTTTGCCCATGGAAACTCCGATGTCAGCCTCCTTCACCGCAGGGGCATCGTTAACGCCGTCCCCTGTCATTGCCACGGTGTTGCCCTTTTTCTTAAAGGCCTTTACAATCCGCAATTTGTGGGCAGGCTTCACCCTCGCAAAAACGCTTGCCCTCTCCACCGCTTCCGAAAGCTCCCCGTCTGTCATTTCATCAAGCTCTGCCCCTGTGACAACCATATCCCCCTCTCTGTAAATGTCAAGCTCCTTTGCCACCGCCTTGGCGGTAAGGGCGTGGTCGCCGGTTATCATTACCGTCTTTACTCCTGCGCTTCTGCAGGTTGCCACAGATTCCTTAACGTTATCGTGGGGCGGATCCATAAGCCCTGCAAGTCCCGCAAGCTCAAGGCGGTTTTCATACCTTTCCGCGCCGAAACTCATTTTGCCGTTAATGACCCTCTCCGAAGCCCCCAGCCGCCTCCAGCCGAAAGCAATGACACGAAGCGCCTTTGACGCCATATTATCGTTTTTCAGACGATAATGCTCCGCCGCAGTTTTATCCTTGCACATCCTTAACAACACGTCGGGAGCGCCCTTTGTGAAAACAAATTGTTCCCCTTTTGTGTCCTCAACGATTACCGACATACACTTTCTTGAAGAACTAAAAGGAATCTCCCCAAGGCGTTTATAAAGGTCCACAGCGCCGCCCTTTTCCTTAAAGGACTCGCACATTGCCGCCAACGCCCTTTCCGTGGCATCCCCCATATTGTTACAGTAAAACCCTATCTCGCAGAGCCTCTTTTCCTCGCCGAAAATCTCCCTTACCGTCATCTGATTTTTCGTCAAAGTCCCCGTCTTGTCAGAGCAAATAACACTGGTACTTCCCAGGGTCTCCACCGCAGGGAGCCTACGCACCAAGGCATTTTTCGCCGCCATCTTGGCAACACCCATAGCAAGGGCAATTGTAACGATAGCCGGAAGCCCCTCAGGCACCGCCGCCACCGCCGTGCTGACCCCCGCAAAAAGCATCTCAAAGAAGGGCTCTCCGCGATAAATCCCAACCGCCACCACAATGCCGCAAATAAGGGCGCAGGCGATAATTATGTACGTCCCAAGCCTTGCAAGCCTCTTTTGCAAAGGGGTTTCCTCTTCCTCCACCTCACCAATCATCCCTGAAATTCTACCCATCTCGGTATTCATCCCCGTATCGGTAACGCCAACGGTGGCCCTGCCGCTTACCACGGTAGTCCCTGCAAACAGACTTCCTTCTTCCTTATACACAGCCTCAGACTCACCGGTCAGAATAGACTCATCAACGTTAATCCCCGGCGTCTCAATAATGAAACCGTCCGCAGGCACCTTGTCGCCTGTCCTTACTGCCACCACGTCCCCCGGCACGATCTCCTCAGAGGAAATCTTTTTAAACTCTCCATCTCTTAAGACCTCCGACACAGGGGCAGTCATCTCTCTTAACGCCTCCAATGTCCTCTCGGTCCTGTACTCCTGAATAAAGCCCAACACAGCATTTGCAATCACAATCACCACCATAACAACCGCCTCAACGGTGTCCCCTAAAAAGGCGGTAATGGCAGTACAGGCGATAAGAATTATCGTCATAAAATCCGCAAACTGGCTGAAAAAGATGCCAACAGGATTTTTCTTCTTGTGCTTTTTCAGCACGTTTTTCCCGTACTTCCCAAGCCGTAAATGGGCTTCCTTGCTTGTAAGCCCCGTAAAATCATTATTATCCATAATCACCCAAAACCTCCCCACTTCACAAGGTCGCCTCGCCTATCTCTCCAAGGAGCGCGGCGACCTTCTTGATAAATGGTATTCGGGTTTGTCCATAAATATGCAAGGGAGCCACAGCGTCTGACGCTGTGGCTCCCTTGCTTTTCAAAGTCATGAAATATTCAATTTATGCGTTCAGATCAATCCACAAAGCGGGGCGCACGGCATTGCCAGAATTGAGGACAACGAAGCCGCGCTCACGGATGCCGCCGAAATTGCCGACAATGGCGGCAGTATTCTGATATTCGCCGGGCGACCGCAGCCACCACCAGCAGTTGCCGTTGTCGCTATTAGCATATACTCCACGCGCAACTGCATAATCTGTAGGTTCACACTGCCTTATACTTTCGGAGTAGAAATATTTTTCTGCTTCAATAATACTCAGCAAAAACACCTGATCCTGCGTTGCGTTACCGGGATTGGTGCTGTAATTTGGATTTTTGTCTGCCGACACAGTAGCGCTATGAATCATATCCTTTTCATTGGCAGAAAATGCCGCATTGATAAAATCATTGTTTAGCCAATTGCGAAGAGTGCAGGTCTCCCAATTAACGTCTGCAGAACTCGTATTGTATTGTTTGCAATCAAGAGCGTATTTACTGATGACAAGGATTTTTGTTCCTTCTTTTGACAAAACCAGCCACTCAATAGCTTCTTGGCCATTAGATTTGCTGTTATCCTGTTCATACGAGCCAAATTTGTATGTATCCCCAACATTTATATTTTTGATTTTATTCCATACTTCTTCGCCATAGATATTAATATTGCAGTCTTCGATTCTATTGATGCTGTCTCTATATCCCTCAAGAGCCTCAAATGCATAGATGGCCTCAGTATATTTACCTGCGTCCATCAATGCAATCGCATCGTTGTATTTGCCATCAAGAATAGTTGTTTTGCATTCTCCTATCTTTGTTGTACTGTCTTTATATCCAGCAAGCGTTTCAAATGCAGATATCGCTTCACTATATTTACCTGCGTCCATCAATGCAATCGCATCGTTGTATTTGCCATCAAAAATAGTTGTTTTACATTCGCTTATCTTTGTTGTACTGTCTTTATATCCAGCAAGCGTTTCAAATACAGATATCGCTTCACTATATTTACCTGCGTCCATCAATGCAATCGCATCGTTGTATTTGCCGTCAAGAATAGTTGTTTTGCATTCGCTTATCTTTGTTGTACTGTCTTTATATCCAGCAAGCGTTTCAAATGCAGATATCGCTTCACTATATTTACCTGCATCCATCAATGCAATGGCATCGTTGTATTTGCCGTTAGGAATAATAACAGTATTCAAGATTATTATGAAAACAATTATTGCACAAACGATAGGTGCTGTGATGATTGCTATTTTCTTGATTCGTTTTGCTCTTTCTTCTGCTTTCTTGCGGGCAATTTCCGCTTTGCGCTCACATTCTAAGCGTTTTGCTTCTTCCTTTGCCTCAATCTCTGCAATTTTATTTTTGCACTCCTCTATCAAAGCAGCGGAATTTTTCCACTCCGGAATGCTGTTAAGAAGATTGATAGCAATTTTGTATGAAGCTTTAGTATTTACACTCATACTGTTCTTTGCTGCAATGAGCTGGCTATCCTTACGCGCAACCTCAGCTTTCTCCACGCATATTTCAACTAATCTGTCAGCATCCTTATACCCGGACAATTCCTTGAACTGAATTGCAGCATTCTTGTATTCGTTTTCTGTTTTTGCAGAAGCCATTTTAAAATGAGCGCTTGAATACAAACTCTCTAACCGCTCGTTTTCATTGCGAACGTTGATATGCTCTATATAACCCGACAATGTTGCCTTCAACTTATCATCCGCAAAGCGAACCGCTTTCTGATAGTTATTCATCGAATCAAAAGGTTCTGCACAATCCTTCAAAGAATCTTGCTGTTTAACCTTTAGTTCAACCATAAGTTTTGCAACGTACGCCTCAGCACACTCAGGCTCAATATCCAGCACCTTTTCGCAGTATTCGTTGGCAGCGTTCCAATCACCATCCTCTAAAAATATAAAAGCACGTTTTAAAAGCGGAGCAGTATTGGCATTACTTCCAGTAACCACAGTTTCCTTTACAATAGTAGCAGACTTCGGTTCTTCTTTGTTTATGACCTTTTTTATTCCCCTTACCACGTCGTTAATGAATCCTATTTTGCTCATATCCTGGGCCTGCAGATGCGCAAACTCCTCCGGAAGCTCATAGGCATCCATATCACGATAACAGGGAATAAGAATCTTGTTGCGGTCTTTCTTAATAATTTTCAAAAATCTTGACCACTCATTTTTGACCCACACGGCGTTGAAATACTCCGGTTTCGTTCCTATTGCAAGCATCACCTTGGCAGAATTAAGCGCCGCAAATATTATAGGCTCGTAGGCACTTCCCAACTTTCCCTCAAGGGTAATCGCCGCATAGAACACCTTGAAGCCTTCCTGTGTAAGCTGGTAATAAATATCGTTGGCAATGACGCTGTCCTGCGTTCTCTGTCCGTTTGCGTCAGTCTCCTTGTAGCAAAGGAAAACGTCGTAGGACTCCTCTTTTTGCGCAAGAGCAAGGATCTCCTTTTGAATGCGGTCAATCTCTCTCGCCTGCTCCTCGTAAAGCGCACGCTGGCTGATGTCTGCATACTCAAGGGCAGACTTGTAATCGTCATCCGCCACAATGGAATCAAAGGAAGCTCTGTGGCAGGTCGGCACCTTTTTAAACGTAGCAGGGTCGTCAACGTACTCAATGCCGTACTTACAAAGTATCAGACCCCAATAAGCCTCTGACTGAGTGCTGTCTGCCTGAACAATTTTCTCGTAAAGCCTTTCCGCCTTGTCAAACTCACTCTTAATACGCAGAGTATTTGCGCGGTTGAAAAGGTTCTGCAAGTTTTCATCCATTGCCTTCGGAACAGTTTGCTTTGTTCCGCAATATTCACATTCTACAACGGTTATGCCCTCAGCGATTTCAAGGTCGCCACCGCACATTTTACATTTAAAAATTGACATAGTAATTTCCCTTTCTGTTTACAGCCATACGGCGGTATTAAGATTTGCGTGCTTCGCACGCGGATTGCGCCTGCGGCGCCGAGTGGATGATTTCAGATTAAAAGATTCAAGAGTTCAGATCGATCCACAAAGCGGGGCGGACAGCAGTGTCAGCGTAGTTGACAGTGCTGCCGTACTCGCCGACGTCGCCGTCAAGGCTGACATAGGCGGCAATAAGCAGATCGTCGCCGGGCGACCGCAGCCACCACCAGCAGTTGCCATTGTCGCTATTAACATACGCTCCGTTGGCAACTGCATAATCCGTGGGCTTACACTGTCTTGCATTATCAGAATTAAAATATTTATTCGCTTCCGGAATGCTTAATAAGAACACTTGATCCTGCGTTGCGTTGCCGGGATTAGTGCTGTAATAGGGATTCTTATCTGCCGACACCGTAACAGTTGGAATCCTTGCCTTTTCATCGGCGGAAAATGCGGCATTGATAAAATCATTATTCAGCCACTTGCGGAGTGTGCAGGTTTCCCAAGTGACATATTCCCGTTCTTTGTTGTACCGCTGACAGTCAAGCGCATATTTGCTGACTACAAGTGCCTTTCCGTCTTTTACTTCAAGAACAAGCCATTCAACATCTTCTTTACCGTTTGAGGTGTTGTTATCTTGCTCGTATGCGCCAAAAAACACATAATCTCCAGCTTTGGCAATCTTCAATTTTTCAACCTTGTACTGATCATAAATCGAGTTTGCTTTGTCTGCACTATCCTTATATCCGTCTAATGCTACCAGAGCTTCGTACGCCTCAATGATACTCCCGGCATCCATCAACGCTATCGCATCGTTGTATTTGCCGTTGGGAATAATAACCGTGTTCAAAACGATAATAAAAGCAATGATAGTGCAAACAATAGGGGTTGTAATAATCGCTATCTTCTTGTTGCGCTTGGCTCTTTTTTCTGCTTCCTTGCGTGCAATTTCAGCTCTTCGTTCACGCTCTAACCGTTCCGCTTCGGCTTTTGCCTTAATTTCCTCTATCTTCTTTTGGCAAGCGTAAATCTTTTCGTCGGCATCCTTCCAACCAGAGATAGATTCAAACAGTTTTATGGCAGCTTCGTAGTTGGAGATAACCTCACCGGTCATTTTGGATTTTCCTTCGGAGAGAATGGCATCCTTTCTTGCTATCTCCGCCTTCTCATAGCACGACTGTGCAAGAACGGCAGAATCTTGATATTCATCAATAGATTCAAAGAGATGAGCCGCTTCCTTATACGCACTCTCGGTATTTGCCGCAGACATGGCATTTTTCGCACGGGTATAGATACTATCAAGACGGGCGTTTTCGTTGCGGGTATTGATATGCTCTATGCAGCCGGCAAGTGCTGTCTTTAATTTCTCGTCAGCAAAGCGGACGGCTTTTTGATAATTGTTGTTATGATCAAAGGGTTCTGCTTGTTCTTTTAATGCTTCTTGTTTCCTTACTCTCAGCTCCGACAACAATTTGCCCAAATAAGCAGAAGCGTTTTCGGGATCGATATCCAGCACTTTTTCGCAGTATTCGTTGGCAGAATTCCAATCGCCATCTTCAAGGAACATAAAGGCTCGCTTCAAAAGAGGGGCAGTATTAGCGTTTCCACCGCTGATTACCGTTTCTTTGACAACGGTTGTTTTAGGAGCATCTGCCTGCGCGATCTTTTTAATGCCTCGAATCAGATCCTGCATAAAGCCGAGTTTGGACATATCCTGTGCTTGAAGATGCGAAAACTCTTCCGGCAGATCGTAGGGATCCATATCCTTATAGGCGGGAATCAGCATTTTCTTCTGACCTTGCTTGATAAGAGCAAGGTAACGGCTCCATTCATTACGTACCCATACGGCGTTGAAAAATTCGGGTTTTGTGCCGAGAACCACCATCACCTTTGCGGAGTTTAGCGCCGCAAAGATATAAGGCTCGTAAGCAGAGCCGAGCTTATCTTCCAATGTAATACGAGCAAAGAAAACCTTGAAACCTTCCTGAGTTAATTGATGATATAAATCGTTAGCCAAAACACTGTCAGGTGTACGGCGACCGTTATTATCCGTTTCCTTGTAGCAGATAAACACGTCAAAAGGCTCTTCCTGCTGCGAAATTGCAAGAATACCTTTTTGAATTTCATTGATTGCCTTTGCCTCGTTTTCATAAATTGTTCGCTGATAACTGTCGGCATACTGAAGCGCTGACTTATAGTTGTCATCATCAAAGATGGATGTAAATTGAGCTCTGTTCACCGTAGGGATACGCTTATGTGAAGAAGGGTCCTCTACGTATTCGATACCGTACCGGCATAAAACGAGAGACCAATACGCCTCCGCATCATTCTTGTCCTCGTTAAGTATGTTTTCGTATATTCCCATTGCCTTGTCGAACTCATTGTTGCGGCGAAAATGGTTTGCGCGGTCATACATATTCGCGCGCTTATCGTCATCGAGCTTAGGCAACGTCTGTTGTGTACCACAGTATTCACAAGTTGCTACAGTTTCGTTATTGTTAATCTCAAGTGTGCCACCGCACATTTTACATTTAAACAGTGCCATTTTTATTACCCCTTATGTATCTCTTTGTCTATAATTTCTACCAGATTACAAACGATTTCAATCCATTCCTCAACTGTATTTTCTCTTATAGGAGAAAGTGCGTATTTATCGTTGTCATTTGCATTATCTGCCTCATGAACAATTTTGTGTCTACGTTTAATAAGTTTATTCAGTTTTTCTTGGTCTTTAAATTCACTTAAATCAATCCTTATTTTTGTAGACCAAGAAACGATATCTTGATAATCATTAAAACTGGTAAAGCTTAATGCTTCTTGTATAGATTCTGTAATCAATTGCTCAACTGTTTTTTCACGAAGTTTTAGCAAACCGCCTAATGTAATTTTGTCTTTGTGATTGCCTGCACTTCCAAGGAAAGAAATATTTTTAAGATCGTCCTCTGTGCATACTTTCGGCAAAATGGAACTTAAAACGCTCCTATAATATTCTTCAAAAGATGAATGTAGCAAGACAACCGCAGACCTTAAAATATCAGTAAATTTGTACTCTTTTCCCTCTTTTACATCATCGCTTTTTAGCGAGTTGTATATTTTACGCAAACTACATACGCGCTCAATGTTTCTATCAAACAGTTGTTTATATTGTTCAATTTCGTTCATACCCCAACACTCACTTTAGTAGTTTACATTTCTTACTTCTGTCACCAAGCAAAATGATTATTTCATCGGCAAGCGTTACAACTGTTTCTGAATCTTCAGAAATAACTGCTTCGGAAAACTTCGAGAATTTTATGGTAATATCACTTTCAACAGATGTAAGCGCATCGTTGCTCATTGGATCGGAATAGCGAACGGTTTCATAAACCTTTTTACACTCTGCTTTAATTGTTTCGTTTTTCGCACGGGCAATAAGGCTTTCCGCATCAACAGTTAGTGACTTGATAAAAAATGTTTTTGTTTTAACTTTATTGTCGATTTCACTGACGATGTCAATGGCAGCGCTCGCTTTAATTACAGCAATGATATTAATCGTAAGAACGATTGCGCAAAGAATAATTCCCACCCAATAAGAAAGGGGCGAAATGATCATACATAATCCGCCAACAACAAAGGAAAGAATCAGTCCGGTGTAGCTGGTAGATATAAGCGAAACATTGTAAAACGTCTTTTTAATATCATCATCTTTGAAGGCAAAATAAGCGCATACAATTTGGCCTATGAATGATGCTGTTATAAATGTATACCCGATCCAAAAAGAAGGCGTGTATTTTGAGATTCCTGCCCATCCAACAGATACAAAAGAAATTACATTGAATAAGACTAAAAGGATAACCCAAATAAGAGAATAAACTTTAAATATCTTTTTCATTTTCGACACCTCCATTAAAGTTTTTCGCCACATTCAAGGCAAAACTTAGCGCCTGAAACAAGTTCTTTTCCACAATTAGGACAAACCATCAAAAACTTGTGGCCGCATTCAGGACAGAATTTCCCTTTAGCAACAGTATTTCCGCATTCAGGACATACAACTTTATCTGCAGCAACAACCTTCTCTCCACACTCTAAGCAAAATTTTGCATTATCAGGAAGTACTGCGCCACATTTAGCACATTTTGCATTACTATTTTCTTGTACAGGTTTCTCTGCAGAATTTGAAAAGCCTTTAAACATTTCCCCAAGCTGAGGTGCAACAGCACCCGCTGCAGCCATACCGACACCGAGACCTATCATATCACCTGCAACTCCGCCACCGCTGCCATTAATTGTCATATTGCCAATTCCTTCTGCATAGGCCTTCTGTACGTCGGCAGCCAAAACGTCTCTTTGGTTGTATCCTTTCGCTGCCATAACCTCTGCTTCTGCCAAACCAGCCATTTTTGCGGCTTGTGCCTCTGCTTGCGCACGAATAAGCTCACGCTCTGCTTCACGCCTTGCCACTTCTGTTGCAGTTAACTGACGTTCCATCTCCATTTTACGACGAGCTGCAGTAACTTCCGCTTCCGCATCCGCCTGTGCCGACTTTACAAGTGCATCAGCTTGAATCATTCTTGTCTGGAATGACACAGTATGTAATTCCTTCATTTTTCGGAAATTAGGATCATTTTCAGGAAGTGCAACATTCGTAATATAGAACTGAGGAATTGTAAGACCATATTCTTCAAAACCACCGATAATGCTTTTACGCATTATTTCCGACAGCATTTCAAGCTTTTCATCAATTTCGAGAATGTTGATATTGTTCGTTTTTATCGCATTTGACAGATTCGACTTCACTGCTGTTGAAATAAGAGGACGGAATGAATTCTGCACGGATTTTGTAAATCCTATACCATTTTCTCCCCAAGCTATGCCATTCATTGTTCCGACAAGCTTCAAAAGAAGTTTACGTGAATCTGCAACAGCAAGATTCATTTCTCCACAAGCTCCAATTTCTAACGGTATACCAAGATTAGGGTCCAGATATCTTACCTTTGAATCAGTCCCCCATTTAATGGCCATCTGCACTGTCTTGTTTACAAAATATACTTCGCAATGAAACGGTGTTTCTCCATCGACTGTTTTATTAATAAATTTACCGAGTTTAGGAATATTTTGCGTCTCTAACGTATGTCTACCGGGGCCAAACAAATCAAGAGCCTCACCGTTCATAAAGAAAATTGCTTCCTGACTCTCGTGAACTATAAGTTGAGTAAGACTGTTAAAGTCCTCCGAAGGATGTTTCCACACAAAGGTGCTATTATCGCCTTCATACTTAATTACTTCTGCAATTTTTGCCATTGAAAATACCTCCATAATATTTATATGCAACATAAAATACAAATTTGTTGTAAAACTTTACAAAATACCTATTCTATCAACCTAAATATACCATATTAGTTTAATATTTACAATGTTTTTTAGAATTTTATTTTCTTTTTTGCATATAATTACATTGACCGTTACTATGATTTTTTTATTCAAAAAACCCTCGGGGAGCATCAAAAACACTCCCCGAGGGTTTTCACCTTCACTATTTACTTTTTAACACAAATCACTTTCCGCCGGCCTTTGATGTCTCCTGCTTTACCTTCTTGTCGATTACGTGTCTTGAGCCCAGCTCGTCACGGATGTCATTAACGGTGATACCCATCTGCACCATAAGCACCAGCACGTGGTACGCAAGGTCAGAAATCTCGTAAATCGTCTCCGCCTTGTCGTTCTTCATTGCGCCGATAAGCACCTCGGAAGACTCCTCGCCCACCTTCTTGAGAATCTTTTCAAGACCCTTGCTGAAAAGGTACGTAGTGTATGAGCCTTCAGGCATCTTTTCCTTTCTGCCAGTAAGAAGCGCATAGAGGCCGTCCACTGAAAACTCCGCCTTGTCATCGTCCTGATAAAGAGCCTCGAAAAAGCAACTCTCACTGCCTGTGTGGCAAGCAGGGCCGTCCTTTATAACCTTTACAACCAATGCATCATAGTCGCAGTCTGCCGTAATGCTGATAATGTGCTGGCGGTTGCCGCTTGTCTCGCCCTTTCTCCACAGCTCCTGCCTTGACCTTGACCAGAAGCAAGTCATTTTCTCCTCAAGGGAAATTTTAAGGCTCTCCTCGTTCATATATGCCACGGTGAGCACCTGACCTGTGTAGAAATCCTGTACAACTGCGGGAACAAGGCCCTTGTCGTCAAATTTTATCTTTTTAAGAACATCCTCGTAAATCATTTTGAAAATCCTCCAAGTAAAAAATATTTATCGTCTTACGTTAATGCCTGCCTGGGCAAGATAATTTTTAAGTTCACCAATATTAACGGTCTTAAAGTGGAAAATCGAAGCCGCAAGACCTGCGTCCACACCTTTTACCGTGTCAAAAAGTGTTTTGAAATCCTCCATACAGCCTGCTCCCCCTGAGGCAATAATTGGTATGCTCACAACCTCTGCAAATGCTGACAACATTTCAATGTCAAAGCCCTGTTTTACGCCGTCAGTGTCAATGCTGTTTAACACGATCTCGCCGGCTCCCAAAGCCTCTCCCTCGCGGGCCCAATTAAGGGCATCAATACCCGTTGCCTTTCTGCCCCCTGCGGTAAAAAGCTCAAACTTGCCGTTTACTCTCTTAACGTCCATTGACAACACCACGCACTGGTCGCCGTATCGCTTTGCCGCGTCGTTAATAAGCCTTTGGTTTTTAATGGCGCCGGAATTGACGCTGACCTTGTCTGCGCCGCATTTAAGCACCCTGTCAAAGTCCTCAAGAGTGTTGATGCTTCCGCCCACTGTAAGGGGAATAAACACCTGGCTTGCCACCGCCGTCAACACGTCGGTGAAAATACCTCTGCCCTCAACGCTTGCGGTAATGTCATAAAACACAAGCTCGTCTGCGCCGGACTCATTATAAAACTTTGCAAGAGCCACCGGGTCGTCCACGTCCTGAACGCCCTCAAAATTAACGCCCTTCACCACTCTGCCGTGCCTTATGTCAAGGCAGGGAATAATTCTTTTCGTAATCATACAGCCGCCAATGCCTCCTCAAGAGTCAACTTGCCCTCGTAAATGGCCTTGCCCACGATGGCACCTGAGCAGCCCATTGCCGCCAATTCCTTTATCTCAGAAACGGTAGTTACGCCCCCTGACGCAACGATTCCAAGGCCCTCTATCTGACAAAGTTCTTTATACAAAGGCAAATTGCAGCCTGAAAGCATTCCGTCCCTTGAAATATCAGTAAAAATTACCGTTTTGCAGCCGGCCTCCGCAAGAGTCTTGCAAAACTCCACAGCAGGAAGCTCCGTCTTCTCTATCCAGCCGCCTACTGCCACCATACCGTCCTTGGCATCAACGCCCACAACGATCTTTTCACCGTACTTTTCAATCATTCTCTTGGTAAAGTCAAAATCCTTTACCGCTACAGTGCCAAGAATCACTCTGCCGATGCCTGCGTCAAGGTAGGCTTTGATCTTTTCCTCGTCACGGATTCCTCCGCCAACCTCAGTAAAGATTCCGTCCTCTGCAGCCAATTTGCTGATAACATCAAGATTTGCAAGAGTTCCGTGCTTTGCGCCGTCAAGATCAACGATGTGAAGGCACCTTGCTCCTTTTGCCTTGAAGTCACGAAGGGCATCCAAAGGCGACTCAGCATACTTTTTCACGCTGTCATAATCGCCTTTCGTAAGGCGGACAACGTTGCCGCCGATAATATCTATTGCAGGAAATATCTCCACTTTTCAGTACCTCCTAAATCTCAGAAAAGGCCTTTAAAATCTTAAGGCCGTCATTGCCGCTTTTCTCAGGGTGAAATTGCGTGCCGTAAACGTTTCCCTTTGAAACAGCGCCGGTCACCTCAAAACCGTACTCAGACGTAGCAAGAACGTAATCAGGCTCGGTGTCTGCATAAAAGGAATGCACGTAGTACATGTAATCCCCTTGCTTTGTATACTTCATCAAGGGATTGTCCGGCTTCTTTACGTCAAGAGCATTCCAGCCGATATGGGGCACTTTAAGACTTCCTTTAAGCACGTCATCCAAGGGCACAACGCTGCCGGGAATAAGACCAAGACCCTTGTGTTCTCCGTATTCAAAGCTTTTCTCAAAGAGAAGCTGCATACCAAGGCAAATACCCATCAAAGGCTTGCCCTCCTTGACTTCATCAAGAATCACGTCTGCAAGGCCTGAATTAAATAATTTCTCCGCCGCATCTCCGAAAGCGCCTACACCGGGCAAAATAATTCTGTCACATTTCTTTATTTCAGAAGGGTCGGAAGTTACCACCGCATCAAGGTCCAGCTTCTTCAAAGACCCTGCCAGCGAAAACAAATTTCCTACGCCGTAATCAATAATCGCAATCATAAAACACCTTTTGTTGAAGGAACCTTGTCCCCAAGCTTTTCATCAATCTCCACAGCCTCTTTCAAAGCCCTTGCAAGACACTTGAACACGCCCTCGATAATGTGGTGAGCGTTAGTTCCGGAAAGCTGCTTTACGTGAAGAGTAATATTCATATTTCTCACAAAAGCCTGCAAAAACTCTTCGCAAAGCTCCGTGTCAAAATCTCCCACCTTCTCAGGGGCAATATTAAGGTCGTGGCAAAGAAGCGCCCTGCCGCTTATGTCAAGGGCAATCATAATAAGAGTTTCGTCCATTGGCAATATAAAGCTTCCGTAACGCTTAATGCCCTTCTTCTCCCCTAAAGCCTTAGAAAAAGCCATTCCGAGAGCAATTCCCACGTCCTCAACGGTGTGGTGAAAATCCACCTCGCTGTCGCCTTTTACGTTAACGCAAAGGTCAAACATTCCGTGGGATGCAAAAAGAGTCAACATGTGGTTAAGAAAACCGCAATCGGTCTTAATGTCGCTGTTTCCCTTGCCGTCAAGGTCAAGAGAAAGCTCAATCTGAGTTTCCTTCGTATATCTTTTAATTTCGGTATTTCTCATTGTCAAATCCTTTCCAGCACTTCAATAAGAGCATCCATCTGTTCCTTTGTGCCAATGGTAATTCTTATAAAATCATCTATTCTGGGCTTGTTAAAATGTCTTACCAGTATTCCTGCCTCACGAAGAGTCTTATAAAGGGACTCCCCGGATACGCCCTCTTTCTTTGCAAAAATAAAATTGGCGTCAGAAGGAAGCACGAAAAAGCCTGCCTTTTTAAGGCTCTCTGCCGTGTACTCACGGTTTTTAATTACCGTATCAACACACTGTCTGAAATATGCCTCATCTTCAATGGCGGCCTTTCCTGCCACCAATGAAAGCCTGTCTGCATTGTAGGGGTTAAAGGAAAACTTCATTGTGTTAAGGTCCTGAATAATTTCCTTACCGGCAATACCGAAGCCAAGCCTTGCTCCTGCAAGGTTTCTTGATTTAGAAAAAGTACGAACCACCAGAAGATTATCATACTCCGAAACAAGAGGCACCGCAGTCGTTCCGCCAAAGTCCACGTAGGCCTCGTCAATTACCACTACGTTTTCCCTGTTATTATCAAGGATATTTCTTATCTCGTCAAGGGTCAATGACATACCCGTGGGAGCATTTGGGTTTGCAATGTAAATGGTTCTGCCTGCGTTAAAGTAATCAGAGGGCTCTACACGGTAATCGTTTGTCAAAGGAACAGCCTTTCCGTCAATACAGCAAAGGTCTGCATACACGCTGTAAAAACCGTAGGATATATCAGGGTAACAAGCACCCTTGTCCTTGTCGCAAAAAGCAAGAAAGGAAAAAGCTAAAACCTCGTCACTTCCGTTGCCCACAAAAACGTTTTCGGGAGAAACTCCCGCATAGTCTGCAATGGTCTTGCAAAGCTCCTTGCACTCAGGGTCGGGGTAAAGGTTAAGGCTTCCCGACTCCCCTTTTATGGCCTCAATCACCGATGGCGCAGGGGGAAAGGGACTTTCGTTGGTATTAAGCTTTATATACTTTCTGTTCTGTGGCTGTTCGCCTGGTGTATAAGGCTCAATATCACTGTACCTTGCCGACAAAAATCTGCTCATATTATCACACTTTCTTTACTCTTGTACAAACACTCTCTGCGTGAGCATCAAGGCCTTCGCTTCTGGCAAATTTCTCTACAAAAGGAGCCGCCTCACAAAGGGCCTCACGGGAATAATAAATATACGATGATTTTTTGATAAAATCGTCTACCGACAAGGGAGAGGAAAATCTCGCCGTGCCGTTTGTAGGAAGCGTATGATTAGGGCCTGCAAAATAGTCACCCAGCGCCTCAGGGCAATTTCTTCCCATAAAAATACTGCCTGCATTCTTAATAAGGCTGAGGTATTCAAAAGGATTGTCGGTGCATATCTCAAGGTGCTCCGGAGCAATCATGTTGGCAATGTCGCAACCCTCTTTAAGGTCTTTTGCCACGATAATCTTTCCGTTGTTATCAATGGAGTCGCGGCAAAGGTCTTTTCTGGGGAGCAAGGGAATCTGTCTCTCAAGCTCCGCCTGAACCTTAAGCGCCAGCTCCTTGCTGTCGGTAATAAGAACCGCGCTGGCATTTCTGTCGTGCTCTGCCTGAGAAAGAAGGTCTGCCGCCACACACTCCGGATCGCTCTTGCCGTCTGCCAGCACCAATATCTCACTTGGGCCTGCAATCATATCAATATTTACTCTGCCGAAAACTTTTTTCTTCGCCGCCGCCACAAACACGTTTCCGGGACCAACGATTTTGTCAACCTTAGGAACGCTTTCAGTACCAATTGCAAGTGCCGCAATAGCCTGAGCGCCGCCCATCTTAAAAATTCTGTCAACCCCTGCAAGCTTTGCCGCAAAAAGAATAGGCGCAGGAATCTTTCCGTCCTTTCCGGGCGGTGTGGTCATTATTATCTCACTTACACCTGCGATTTTTGCAGGAATTGCATTCATAAGTACGCTGCTGGGGTAGCTTGCGCTTCCTCCCGGCACGTAAAGGCCCGCCTTTTCAATAGGCGTAATTTTCTGACCGAGAATAATACCCTCTTTTTCGGTAATTGCAAAGCCGTTTCTCACCTGCTTTTCGTGGAAAAACCTGATATTTTCCGCAGATTTCTTCATAGTTTCCTTGAGCTCATCGGAAACTGCATTTACGGCCTCCTCAATCTCCTCCGGTGAAACCTCAAGGGCTTTAAGTGTCACTTTGTCAAATTTTTCACAATACTCAAAAAGAGCCTCGTCCCCTCTTGCCTCAACGTCTGCAATTATCTCAGCAGCCACCTTGTCAGCCATATCAGTGGCCGCAGTCTCTCTTTTCAATATATCCTCTGTCTTAACCTGACAGGTCTCCATTATCCTGATCATTTTTTAAGCTCCTTTATCTTTGCGGTAATGTTCTCAATCTCCTCTGACTTAAAACGATAACTGCTCTTGTTGGCAATAAGTCTTGCGCTGATAGGTAGTATCTTCGTCTCCGGATGCAAGTGATTTTCCCTTAAAGTCGTACCCGTTTCCACAATGTCCACGATTACGTCGGAAAGGCCCAGAAGAGGCGCCAATTCGATTGAACCGCTGAGTTTTATTATCTCAATTTCTCTGTTGAGGCTCTTGTAATAAGCCCCTGCAATATGAGGATATTTCGTGGCAACTCTCAGCACGGAGTCCTTGTCCTCTGTGTAGCCGTCCTTCACGCACACACACATATTGCACTTTCCTATATCAAGGTCAAGAAGTTCGTACACGTCAGGCTCTGTTTCCACAAGAGTATCTTTTCCCACTACACCAATGTCTGCCGCGCCTCTTTCTACGTAAATTCCTACGTCAGAGGGCTTTACAAGGAAGTAACGGATTGTGCCGTCGCTGTTTTCAATAACAAGTCTTCTGTCGTCAGGGGTTGGCTCTTCGCACTCATAACCTATAGCCGAAAATATCTCACGGACTTTCTTTCCTATCCTGCCCTTTGGCAATGCAACGTTAAGCATTCTCCTTTGCCCCCTCTCCTTTGTTTCCTCTGAGGTCAATCACTGTCTCGTATTTCACGTTCTCCGGCAACGCCTTTTCAGCAATTACCTTGAGTCCTGAATTTCTTCTGTTCTCCACAGCTTTCATAACTTCAAAGGCCGCAGACTTATCGTCATACAATATTACGGTATCAACGGAATTTCCGCCGTTCTCTTTAAGAAATCTGTCAAGCTCGTAGAAGTTAATCGCAAAGCCCATTGCCTGCAAATTCTCCTTGCCCATTTTCTTAAGAAGATTATCGTATCTTCCGCCTACAAGGGCAGAAGCCGCAACGCCTTCAATGTATCCGCAGAACATTATTCCGTTGTAATATTGTGTGTCGCTGATGGTGTCAAAGTCAAGCACCACACGCTCCTTGTACTCGCTGTTTTCAAAGAACTCCGCAACCATTGCCAATTCCTCTGCAGCCCCAAGCATTTCGTCATTACAAGAAATCTCCTTTAATGCCTTCGCCGCTCCGCCAAGCTTTCCGCCTGCCGCAATGATTCCTTCAATTCTCTTCTGGGTCGCTTCGTCAATTCCGTTTTCTTCGCAAACTCTCGCCGCATCGTGAGGACTTTTTCTCTTGATACAATCAAGAATTTTCTCTTTCACCGTATAATCAGCATCAATGGACTCCATCAATCCTGAAATGATGCCCATGTGGGAAACGGTGAGAACAAAAGACTTGTCAATAATTTCAAGGCTCTTAATAGCAAGCATCAGAACCTCAACAGTCTTTATAATATCAATCTCGCCTATAAACTCAAGGCCGGTCTGGCTTATCTCACGATACTCCCCGTCTTTCTTTATCATACGGTAAATATTTTCCACGTAATAAAGCCTCTGGCTGTCCTTCACGTCGTTTTTAACGTTTTTTACAATGCTAAGCGTAACGTCAGGCTTCAACGCCATAAGACGGCCGCCCTTGTCGGTAAAAGTAATGTAGCTTCCGTTACCGAGGAAGTTTTTATTTTCAAGGTAAAAACCATATTCCTCAAACTGATTCATACGGTATTTCACGTATCCACTCTGCTCATAAAGTTGTCTCAATTTAAGTGAAACAATATCTGCTTTTTTAAGTATCTCCGATTGAATGTTCATTATCGGCAAACCATCCTTTTCTCTGGGTAATTATGTCACGATATATATAATAACACACTTTATCACTTTAGTCAAGTAAATTAATAAATTATTTCCAACTGTTTTCACAGCCAACAAATAACAATTATATTCTAAAACAAAACGGCAATATTTACAAGAGAAAAGTACGGAATATGTGCTCAGATGAATTAGCACACTACGTGTGATATTCACTTCGCATATACTCCGTACTTTTAACAAAGCTGATGAGGCAGGGATGCAGCAGGTCACCGACTCAAAAAAATTATAATAAAAGTGCATACACTCAAGAGAATTAACACAGTCCACGTGTTATCGCCTTTGTGTATGCACTTTAAGTAAAAATTCTTACTTTTCTCTATAATGTGTTCCGCATTGAACAATCTCAACATTGCCCTCGTTTATGCGAAAAACAATCCTATTTTTTTCATCAACACGAACGCTCCAAAAACCACTTAAACTGCCGTTTAATGGTTCAGGCTTTCCTATACTTTGATAACCATTTCTTTCTATATCGGTCAATAAACGATTGATTTTCTTCAATGTTTTTTATCTTGGGTTTGCCAATACAAATATTCTTCCCAAGCTTCTTCTACCCATAGTAACCGCATTAATCCACCTCGATCAACGCATGCTCGTTCAACACGTTCTTGCCTGACCGCATTTTTGTCACACGCCTTTCCAATTCAGATATATTATCTTCACTGTAAAAGGGATCTGCTGACAATTCAAAAGGAATTCTTCTTTCTCTGCTGACTTTTTTTGCAAATATCGTAAAAGCCGCACTCATAGAAAGACCAATCTCATCGCAGATAATCTCCATGTTTTTTTTAACTTCTGCATCTAATTTAAAATTAACGTTTACGGTCTGTGCCACATCTATCACTCCTTTCACAATAATATTATACGCAAATTTGAATAAAATAGCAAGTGTTTTTCTTTATTTTTTATTTATGAGTCAGTGACCTGCCCCCTGACTCACTCAAAAAATCCTTTATTTTATCACCTTTTTAACTTTTCAGGTGGCACTTCGGTAGCGCTTTGAGTCAGGGGGCAGGTCACTGACTCATAAATGCCTTGTAAATTACAGACCTGTCGTGATATAATCATTTTGAGGAGATAATTTCTATGAAAAACACAAAAACAGTATTGATAACAGGCGCGTCAGGAGCTATAGGCTCTGCCATAGGACGAAAATTTTTCTTAAACGGCTTTAACGTTGCCCTGCACTACCACAAAAACTACGACAACGCGAATAATTTAAAAAGCGAGCTTAGCGTATTTGCTGCTGACAACGGATTAAATAATAAAGCAGAAATATTCAGCGCCAATGTTGGCGATTCCGCTGAGGTAGCAAAGATGTTTTCTGAAATTCGAAGTTCTCTAGGCGAGGTTGACGTACTTGTAAACAATGCAGGGGGCGGCACTCAGATTCTTTTTTCTGACATTACAGACGAGCTTTGGCGCGAAACCTTTGCCCTGAACGTTGACGGATGCTTCTATTGTTGCAAGGAAGCACTCCCCCACATGATCCACGAAAAGCAAGGAAAAATAATCAATATCTCATCCATCTGGGGCGTTACCGGCGCCTCCTGCGAGGTTCACTACTCTGCCGCCAAGGCTGCAATTATAGGCCTTACAAAAGCATTGGCAAAGGAGTTAGGGCCTTCCGGCATTAACGTCAACTGCGTTGCACCCGGTGTAATTGACACGCCAATGAATGCACATCTTTCAGAGGAAGCAATGAACGAGTTAAAAGAAGAAACTCCTCTTTGCAGAATTGGTACACCAGAAGACGTTGCAAATGCGGTTTATTTTCTTGCGTCTGGTGATGCAAGTTTTATTACGGGGCAGGTATTAGGAGCAAACGGCGGCTTCGTAATCTAAGCGGAGCGGCGAAAAGGGCGCTCTTTACGTACCTGAGGCTATGGTGGTTTCAGGCACTTTATTTACGTTTAGCAAAAAAACTGCAACTCTACACAAACAGCAGAGTTGCAGTTTTTTCATATCAATTATTTTAGCATATTACAAAATCACGTCTTGCTCATGTGCATCACAATGCTGTGAGGCAAAAGCTTTGCAAGAACTCTGTAGAATTTAAAGAAAAGTCTTGGGGTATAAATCCCCTTGCCCTTTAAAACGGCCTTTACCGCGCCGCGAGCAGCCATTGACGGCTCTGTTCTTGGGAGAGTGTCAAAGGTCTTTGATGCGCCCTTCTGGATGCCTGCAACACTTAAAAACTCCGTGCTCATAGGCCCCGGACAAACCGCCAGAACGTTGATGCCTTTTTTTCGAAGCTCAAAACGAAGTGATTTTGAAAAACTGAGGACGTAGGCTTTCGTAGAGCAATATACAGTCATTCTGGGGTTAGGTGCAAAAGAAGCGATAGAACACACGTTAATGATATTGGAGCCCTTGCTCATAAAGGGCAACGTAACGGATGTTATGCCTGTAAGCGCTACGTTATTCAGCTCCACCATATTGATCTGGCCCTCGTAGGGCATCTCGTCAAGATTTCCTAAGACACCGCAGCCTGCGTTATTTATAAGCATGCGCACGTCGGCATCGTGTTCCTTGTACATTGCCGTAAGGTCCTCGAAAAAGCTACGATTCGTGATGTCTGCCGCCACGGGACGAATTATTGTCTTCAAGCCCTTTTCAGCGCATACTCCGTCATATTTTTCTTTCAGCTCCAGAAGTCGCTGTTCACGGCGAGCCACAAGCCAGATTTCGTCAAGTTCTGAGACCTTTGAAACCTGTGATATCACCTCGTTAATAAATTCACAACCAAGGCCTGATGAAGCCCCTGTAATTACAGCAATTTTCATATTCGTTTCCTCCATTACCGTCACTACTTACAAAAAAACCGCGACAGATATTCAATCTCCTTCTATAAAGAAATACGTTATCGCCGCGGTAAATTCATTAATTCATATTGTCAGACAACCCTTTAGATTTTCTCGCCTTTTTTAATCTTTTCATAAAGATTGATAACGCGCTGGGCAGGGTTAATAAGATTAGCCAATGACTCGTCGTAGTTGATGCCGTCAATGATTTTTGCTACGTACTTTGTCATGTCCACCTCGTAGAACCAAGGCTTGTTCTTAAGCTCAGGACGTCTGTAGGTAAGGTTTGTAGCAAATACGCCGTCAAGAACATTGTCCGCATAGCACTTGTCAAACTTCTCAAGACCGTTTGTGAAAAGAGCGTATGTAACGAGGCAGAAAACTCTTCTTGCTTTTCTTCTCTTAAGCTCGTAAGCAACGTCAAGCATTGACTCACCGGATGAAAGAATATCGTCAACGACGATAATATCCTTGCCCTCAACGTCAAGTCCGATAAACTCGTGCTTCAGGATAGGATTACGTCCGTTTTCAAGTCTGCTGAAATCTCTTACCTTGTAGAATACACCCATGTCAAGGCCGAAAATAGAAGCATAGAAAAGGTTTCTGTTTACGCCGCCTTCATCAGGGCTTACAACCATCATGTGCTCTTTGTCAAATCTGATATCGGGAATATCTTTGAGCATAGCCTTAGCAAATTGATAATATGCAACACCGTTCTCAAAGCCTACGTGAGGGATAGCGTTCTGAACTCTCACGTCGTGAGCCTCAAAAGTGATGATATTTGAAACGCCGTAATTTGCAAGCTCCTTCAATGCCTCTGCACAGTCGAGGGACTCACGGACGGTTCTCTTATGCTGTCTGCCGTTGTAAAGAAGAGGCATAACAACGTTTACGCGCTTTGCTCTTCCGCCGATAGCAGAAATCATTCTCTTAATATCCTGGAAGTGATCATCAGGAGACATGTGGTTGTCCATACCCATGATCTTATAGGTCTCATTGTAATTTCCCACGTCACAAAGAAGGAAAACATCCTTACCTCTCACGGTCTCATCGATAATACCCTTACCTTCACCGTTAGCAAATCTGGGGCAACGAGCCTTAGTTATATAAGTATCCTCGGCGCATCCCATCATTTCCTTTCTTCCGTCAACGATCCATTTGTCAACCTGAGCGGTAAAATCCTCGAAACCTCTCATACCGATAAGACAAAGGGGACCGATCGGGAAAACGCTGTCAGTATCACAAGCTCTTTTATTCTCCATAAACAAACCTCCAACGATTATTATGAACAAGCAAAATCTTTTGCAATATCAATTCATTTAAAACTCTATTCCATAATACCATTGAACAACTCTTTTTTCAAGTCCCCGAAGCAACAAAAAAACAATTAATTTATCGTCAATGTCCCCTTGAAAAGACATGCTTGCCAATTCTCACTGTAATGG
Organism: Clostridia bacterium; assembly: GCA_017625675.1. Taxonomy (GTDB): domain Bacteria; phylum Bacillota; class Clostridia; order UBA1212; family UBA1212; genus RGIG8523. The sequence continues at coordinate 37,812 of JAGAKK010000049.1, forward strand.
GAAGGGTTTTTATCCATTTATTTGTTGCAGTAGCAGGGTTATAATAGTAAATACTTCCATAAGAAGGATCCCAGCCGTTAAGGGCATCCCTTGCAGCATTGTAGGCAGTCTGGTTAGGTGTCAGATTTATCTGGCCGTCTGCCACTGCGTCAAAAGCTCCTGCCTGATATACAACGCCTGCAATAGTTTTCGGGAATCTGCTGTCCTCCACCCTGTTTAACACAACAGCCGCAACTGCAACCTGCCCTGCATAAGGCTCTCCTCTCGCCTCGCCGTAAATTACTCGCGCAAGAAGCTCCACGTTTGCAGAACTTGATGAAACAGAGGAATTTCCGGACGACCCTGACGAAATACCCATTGCCGCCAATGTCTTTTTCCCTGCAATACCGTCTACCGTCAAACCATTTTTCCGCTGAAAATACCTTACCGCCTCCTCAGTTTTGCTTCCGTAAATGCCGTCAACAGATCCTGTATAATATCCCCAGCGTTTAAGTTTTGTCTGTATTTGTCTTACTTCTTCTCCCCGTGAACCACGCTTCGACAACGCCTCAACCACACCATACTCGCTTGCACTGATTTCTCCTGCAATATTTTTTTGCTTCTGCACGCCAACACCGCAAAACACCACAGCCAACACCACAGCCAGATTAAAGGCACAAAATCCCCACAATGTCAATGCTTCCTTTCGCTTTCCGCTCCCCCAACGCCCAAAATACTTTTTCATAACACTTCACCTTCCAAGCAAAAAACTTTACCAATATATTTCTCCAAAACATCAACAATTATTCATCTCAAAAACAATCAGTGCACCGGGGGGACAGACAACCGGTGCAGCTTCCATACTAAAAAGTGCCTGGGGCCACCAC
>JAGAKK010000050.1 GCA_017625675.1 Clostridia bacterium
CAAGGATTTTTCTCGCTTTCTGTACATCAAAGACGTCCTTTGTATATACACCTACGGGAAGCTCGAGGATTGTTTCAAGGAAGTTTCTTATAACACTGCTTTCGGATGAGCCAAAGGGCATTTTGCCGAGCTTATTAGCCTCTTTTGCAAGACGCTCCTTGATTTCGTCGGAAAAGGCTGACTTTTCTATTCTCTCAAAGAAGCCGTCCTCGTCAGCATCACCCGTCATTCCCAGCTCATCGTGAATAACCTTGAGCTGTTCTTTGAGGAAATATTCCCTCTGGTTGTCGCTGAGTCTTTCCTTGACCTTGTCGTGAAGATCGTTTCTGAGAGACAGTACTTCCCTCTCCTGCTCCAAGATTACAATGAGTCTTTCGAGTCTCTTTAAGGGATCGCATTCCTCAAGAACCTGTTGCTTGTCTTCGTATCTGAAAAGAACGTTTGCCGCAATGAAATCGGAGAGGAGTCCCGGATCTGTTATTGCCTGAACGGATGCCACAACCTCGGTTGAAATCTTGGGCATAAACTTGATATAGCTCTGGAATGCATCAAGTGCTTCGGCAACAAGTGCCTGACCTTTAAGACCGCCGTCGTCGGGAAGGTACACACTCTTTACGAGAACGTTGACGGTAGGATATTCTTCTTCCCTTACCGTTTCAACAATCTCCGCTCTCTGCTTTGCCTCAACAAGAAGTCTGTAGTTACCGTCGGGGAGTTTCAATGACTGCTTGAGTCTTGCAACAACCCCCATGGAATACATTTCAGGCTTTTCGGTGGGCTTATCGGCGTTTCTTACGCAGGCAAGAAAAATATTCCCCCCGTACATTGCCGCCGCCTTCATTGCCGCAACAGAGCGTTTATTATTGATTTCAAAGCTTGTAGGCACGCCGGGGAATATTACAAGCCCCCTCATGGGCAGTGCCGGAAGCGTCATGTTTTCTACTTTTTCTATGTATCTTGACATTTTTCTCTCCGTGTTCTTTGTTAAAAAAATACCATTTTGCCTTATAAGAAATATTCCATTGTATTATATCACAGGTTGTGAAAGATGAATAAGGGAAAAGTCAAATGTTTATACATTATTTACAATATCCGCGTTTTGAGCCTCTTTTTTGTCATTTATCGGCAGAAAATCCCCTTTTAATACATCGGACAGCTCATCAAAGGGCAGCACAAAGCTGCTTGCCCCGTACTTTTCGGGAGATAAAATGCCTGCGTTTATAAAAAAGCAGAGCCCGTTTGGGGCGGCAAAGCAGTTGGATATGTCAAAGCTTTTTATAAGTTTTTTTCCAAAACCGTCGTAATATCCGAAGGCAGGATTTTTGCCGTTGTCCCTTGCAGCAGATGAAACATACGAGAATATCTTTTTTCTGCTCCTGCGGTCTGTTCTGAGTAATTCCCTCAGGAAAACAATATCCTTTTTTTGTGTACTCCACATCTGTGAAAAACGCCTCGTTTTTGTCACTGCGCCGTCCGACAGTGAAAGATCAAGCACAATGCTTACGATTTTGTCATTGCACAAGGCGACGGTATATCTCATGGAAAGAGAAACAGGGAGCCTTGGGGAATTACCTTTAAGTTTTATTTTTCTTAAAATTCTTGAAGAAGTGTTA
>JAGAKK010000001.1 GCA_017625675.1 Clostridia bacterium
GGCAACACCGAGTACTTCGACAGCGGAGCCTACGGCAACACCGAGTACTTCGACAGCGGAGCCTACGGCAACACCTACGACAACTACTAAACCTACCGTGGCGCCGACAGCAACGCCGACGTCAGTGCCTACTGATAATCCAAAATACGAGGGAATTATTCCTTTCTTGCCGGAAGAGTTTACAATAGAACAAGCATCCTTAAACGGAGAGTACTATAGTTTTGAATTTTCTTTTCCTTCCGATTACAATTTGCATAGGGTTAAAGGCAAAAAAGGTGTATTAAAGGAAATTTCAAAAAATGAATACCGGGATGCTTTTGAAAATTATACGAATGGTGATTTAATTGATGATGCAGGAACATTTATATATTCTGAAGAAGGGGTGCTGTTATGGTCTTTTAAAGCTCAGTTTTGCTACGAGGGAACGATTAAGAGCGGAGATACAGAGCAAAATGGTTATTTGACCAGATACAATATTTCCTTGGATAATCGCGGAGAAATATTAGTTGACATTGTGAAAACAAGAGGTACAGGCAATAATTTATTAACCTACGTGTATATTTACGGTGAAAAAGAAGGAACGTATTATTATGTGGACATGGGGAATGTTGAATTTGCTTCTGATACAGCGATAATGACCATTGCAAAGGAATTTGGGTTAGAAAGAACAGGGGATAAGCCCGCTGAAATTGTTTTGGCAGAGCCTATTTCATTTACAAACATTGAAGCATTTGTGGAATTTGTTAATTCTCAGGACAGCACATACGAATCTATCAATAGAGAATTATACAAAGATTTGATTTCAACAGTGAAACGTGAACGTTGGTTATTTGACGTCAACAATTACGTTGGCTATGCACATGGGATAGTCGTAGCTCCTGCAACAGAAAAAGAAGATTTAAGCATAAAACGTACTATCTTTAGAGATGACGTAGAGTATCAATTGTCTGTAAATTATACAAGCGCCGATATTAAAAGTAGCAGTATTGACGATTATTTTAAAAAGAGATTTTCTATTGAAATAACAGCCCACGAAAATGTATTCCATTATGATATCAGTAACTATGCTTACGTGAATCACGGTAATGGGGTAATAGGTCTATATGCAATGCTTGATGATAATCATTATGTATCTATTGTTGCAAAAACGTCAGCGGAAAATATGCTTGACTTTGCAAAAAACATCATAATAGAGAAAGTTATTGTAGACAAAACAGCGTTTTCGGCAGATGCTTCAACAGATGTACTTGGGTCGGTATCTTTACGTAAAGGAGAGGTGCTCAACTGGGAATTAGATACACCTGTAGCAGAGCCCACACCTGATGCACCGACTAATATGGGTCGTGAGAATTATTACAATGATGAAATAATCACAGATATAGAAATTGGCAAGAAACACTATGAAAATGTTTCACTTCGGTCAATAGAAAAGTACTCGAATGGAGAAGATAAAAGATACTATAGCCTTGATAAAAATTACGTGTATTCTATAAGTGAAAGAGACGAGTATAGCGATGTTTCAGTTTACTCGTTTTCCGAACCTTTGTATGAAACACAAGGTAAAATTACCGAAGAAATTTTAATTAAAAATGCACAGCTTTTTGTCAATGAATATTTTGACGGTGTAAACCTTAATGATTATGTACTTAGTTTGGATACTTGGTTTGATAAGAAAGTGTCAGACTTTCAGGCCGATACAATATGGCGTAGTGGTTTTTATGATTCAGGAGGAGAAGGCGAAGAAGTAAAGTCGTATCAGTTAGATTTCTACAAGAAAAACGGGGAGTATATTGCTACCGGAGACAGAATATTGTTGTTTTTTGATGCTGAAAGAAATTGTTTTTACGACATATCAAAGCGAGATTATACAATTGATTGGCCGGATATAAAACTGACTCGTGAGGAGGTAACTCGAAAAGTAAAAAACAAAATTTTAATAACCCTTGATGAAAGATACTCATTTGTCGAAATGGGCGAATATCAAGCGCATATGATGTACGATTATTCTTCCTGTGCAGCCTGGGTTGAGGTGGATGTCAAAATCAAGGACGAAATTAGCGGAAAGATAATTGACGAAAAACTTAGTTTTCGATGTAGCCTTCGCTATTAATAATGTGACAGTGTGACAGGGGTCTGACCCCTGTCTTCTTTTTTGAACTGTGACAGGGGACACACGCCAAAAATTGACAAAAAAGTTATATGCTATGTCCCCCGTCACGTTTTATTTTTTGTGACAGTGACCTGCCCCCTGTCACGCTCTGCCAAAATTATAAATTTTTTGAAAAAAATATTGCAGTTGGGAGAGAAATATTTTATACTTTTGGTAAGAAAATGATCGGGAGGGAAAGCTTATGAAAAAGAGTTCCTTGTTTAAGAAAATTGTTGCGGTGACTGTTGCGTTGGCGACGGTTGTTTCGATTTGCCTGCCTGTGTCGGCACAGGAGGCAGAGTATGAATTGGGTATGCCCTTGGATTCGTCCGGCGTGATGGTTGGGGCAGATGCGATAACCGGCACGAAGGTCGTTACCGGAATAGTGAAGATGATCGGCGGCAGAGCGGCTAAGGAGTTGTCTGCGTACAGTATTGCCAATGACGTGCCTGTGCTTGGCAACGTGTTTTATTTGTTCTGCGATCCTGCCCAGAGGGCGGCTTTGAAGCAGGCTGCAAGTATTGCTCAGATTTTGCAGACCGTTAAAGATATCCGTGAGGATATTGCGGCTTTGGATTCAAGGATAAGTGAACTGAACCAGAAATTGGATAAAAATCAGGCGGAGATACGCTTCCTTAATGCAAATGCCAAGGTAGAGGCGATTGGGGACAAATATACTACCGCATGGGAGAAATATGAAGAGGTACTTGATTGCCTTGAGGAATATGCGGTGATTGCGGAGCAAATTGAGGCTACTACTAATGAAACCCTGAAGGAAAACCTGCAGCTTCAAGGGGACGCAAAGCTTGCAGAGGCAGAGATTGCATTGATGTATTTTGCACAGGCAATTGAAAATAATGACGATATTGACTTTGAAAACGACCTTGCAAACCTTAACAAGGCAGTCTGGGAGCTGAATAATGACGGAACTACGTATCTGGGAACCCTTGAAGGGTACCTTAGAGAGAGTTATCCTTTTGAGCATATGATTACCGAGCTGATGTACGAGGGATTTCAGACTGTTGAGAATATGCAGCTGCAGATATTTACGATGTACAAGGAGTATATCAATTATAAGTCATATTCAAATCCTGAGGCATACGTGCTTTATGGTGACGAATACTTTACAGGGCTTTACGAAACGTTGGTAGAAAACGTAAATGCTCAGGCAGAGGGCAGCGGAATTGGTGAACTTATGATTCCCGACCCCTTTACGGAGGCGGAGCTTGAGGAAATGTTCGGTGAAGATACTCAGCCGGAGCTTCCTGACGATATAGCATATACTACGTCCATTCTTGGTACGGAATATTCTGCTTATCGTGTGAGAGAGAATAAGACGTTGTCATATTTCCTTATACTTACCGAGAAAATCAGTGGAAGTACTGCGGTTAAAAAATACAGCTGTGATTATACGACTAAGGTTGATACGGGCAAGGATATTTATCGTCCTACCTTTGTTCTGGAGGGACGTTATACCGATGACGGAAGATTCAGAATGATAAATTCTGCGGAGGAAATGCAGTTTGCCCTTGGCTGGACAAATCTTATCTCTACGTTAAGAGATACAGCGGGCTGTAATCTTGTGAATATTCCTCAGGGAACGACACATATTATGCTTTATTCCGACAATTGTGTTCCTAATAATTTCAAGGACACTTATTGGAAAATGTCGTATCAGAACGCAGAGGACCTTTCTGAGAGTGCGTCAAGCTTTGATTCCAATAGTATTTACGGCGGCGCATGCGAATCTGCAATTGCGGTTTACAAGGATACGTCAATGGACAGCCGTTACACGGAGAATAATACCTGGGTTGCAAACGACAAGGGGCTGATAGAAAATCAGACTATCCTGGTAGGTGACGGTCAGACTCTGGATATAAGCAGTATTACCGTTAATGCGGACAACGTTACCATTATCGTGTCAGGCGAGGGTAAAATTATTTCAAACCCGGATATTACTCTGACGAATTCTCAGGTGATTATTACGGGAACAGAACACGGAGATTACGTGTTTGTTACTGACCTTAACGTGGCGGCAAGAGATTATCAGGAGGCCGCATTGGTGGTGAAAACAGATTGCACCATTGGCTTTGAGGGAAGAAACAGCTTCAGCGGAAAATCCTCTGAGGTGTCAAGAGAAGATATTTATAAGTATTACGTTTACGGAAAGCCTGCAATGGCATCTCACGGAATTCTTGTGGAAGATTACGCAACCTTCGTGGGTGTAAAGGATGGCGTGATTGCCCTGGAGCAAAGCATTAAGGCAACGGGCGCAGGCGGCGGAGCAGGTATATGCATTGACCGCGGGGCTCTTGATATACGATATATGACCGTTAATGCTACAGGCTCTGAGGTGAAATTAAATGACAGTCTTTCGTCACAGACCGAGGACCTTTACAGTATAGGCGCAGGAATAGGCGCTTCCGTAAGCTGTGCGGTTGGAAACAGCGGGTCTTTCTCTGTTAATAAGGACAAGAGAATAGAGTCCAAGGGCGATTCTACCCTTAACGGCGCTATAGGAGTGTTTACATACCTTGCTGACATTACAGCAAGTGGCGTAAAGAGTTCAAGTAGAATTGCAATCAGTGACAGTTACTTAGGTGATACGATTTATTCTGAGGATATCGGCGGCGTAAAGATGTCAAACGGAAATTATTATTGCTTCAGAAACGGCGCGCTGGAAGATTCAAAGGTAGCGGCGAAGAACCTTCGCATATCTTCAAGAATCGTCACAAAAAACAGCGGAAATTTGTTTAACCCGGAGGTGTACAAGATCACGACCTATACCAAGGGTAGCAACGGCGTTACTACTGACGGTGTTTATTTCAAGGTAAACGGTGAAGAAGGCTCTACGGACTGGATGTACGCATCCTCTTGCGGAAATGACAAGGGCGACTGGTCCGGAACTGTAAAAGGTATAAGCGTTGGAAAGATAAACAGCATTACAGTAAAGACCTCTGAGTCTAACCATTGGTATCCCGGAAAAATTACGGTGGAAGGAACCTTTGGCGGAGAGGCGATTACCGTGTACGGCGGAAGATGGATCGGCACCGACGAGCAGACACTTTCTCCTGACGACAACGTTTACGAGGTGGTAATTAAGACCGCGGATTGCAATAATGCCGGTACAGATGCCAATATTTCATTGTACTTAGAGGACGCAAAGGGCAATGTCACCACAAAGCAAGACCTTAGCGACATTCATCAGGATAAAAATGCTTTTGAAAAAGGCGATCAGGATACCTTCTGGATATATGCGCCTGACGGCTTTGAAAAAGTTGAGAATACGTACATTAACTCAGATTACGCCAATTCCGCTGCAGGCTGGAAGCTTGAGTACTTTACGGTGAAAAAGGTCTCCGGAAAGTTCTCCGACAACGGATATACTTTCTACTCAGGTCAATGGTTTGAGGAGGAAAGGACCATCCAGTTCGGAAAGAATTCCGGCGGAACAGGTGCTTTCTACGTGGAAGTAAAAACACAGGATGCAAGCAATGCGGGCACTGACTCCAATATTTACCTTACCATATACGGCGACAAGGGTAATACAGGGGAGATAAACCTTGGAACTTACGCAGGTGACGGCAATGATTTTGAGAAAGGCGACCTTGACTGCTTTAACATCGGATATAACACGAAGGGCATTGGAACTATCAATAAAATCGTTATCCGAAAGGACAATGCAGGATCCGGCCCTGACTGGAAGGCGGCATATATTGACATTCACGAGGAGGTTGCGGACGGACAGCCGGGACAGTCTGTAAGATTTAATATTAACAAGAAGCTTTCCGACAGTACGTACACCTTTACCACATATTCTGCAATTAACAGAAAGGTGTCGAGAATTGACAGAGAAATGCTTGAGGATATTGAGCAGGTGTCTGAGAACGAGTATTTCATAAGCGTTGACAGAAACGTATCCATTTCAGAAAGCATATTCGACTATCTTATTGAGAAGGAAATTAAGCTTACGGTGGAAATGACAGACGGCGATAAGGCTTTGTATGCGGTTACGTTTGATGGTGCCGCTATGGAGGACAGCACTGGAATCGCGCTGAAGAAGAGCTATCTGGTTTCTGACGGATATGCTGTGATGGACTTTATAAAGGATGCGCCGTTGCCGGCCGGTACGTCATTGAAGCTTTATCTCGAAAATCTTGGTTTTGACAAGGGGGACAACGTGGTTGTTCTTTCAAAAGACAGTGACGGAAATTGGACGGAAAATATGATCGTTGGCAATGAGGACGGATGCGTTGTGATTACGATTGAGGAAGGAAAGCAACTCCTGTTGAATTTGTCAGGGGCTGAGGTTCCGGATCTTGACAATCCTGAAACTGACGGAGAGAGTGGCATTGTCTACATGGTTTGCGTTGCGGCATTGTTGCTGGCGGTAGTGGTAAACTCCAAGAGAAAGGGCGCTAAAAGATGAAAAAACCGATTATTACTATCAGCAGAGAATTCGGAAGCGGAGGCAGAAGCATTGGCAAGGCAGTTGCGGAAAGGCTGGGCATTCCATATTACGACAAGGAGCTTGTAGAGCAAGTAGCTGTTGAAACGGGTTTTGACCCTGCGTATATTGCGGAGCATGGGGAATATGCGCCGTCAAAAAGTATGTTTGCTTATGCTTTTTCCCATCTGGGCACGCCCGGAATAATGGACGGCCTCAGTTCTGCAGACTATCTGTGGGTGAAGCAGAGGCAAGTTATTCTTGACATTGCGGAGAAGGGTCCTTGCGTGATTGTAGGCCGCGGAGCGGATTACATATTGAAGGACAGAGAGGACTGCCTGCACGTGTTCATTCATGCTCCCAAGGCGTTCAGGGCGGAAAGGATTGTGAGGCTTTACGGTGAAAGCGAGAAGTCTCCGGAGAAAAGACTTGACGAGAAGGACGGCAAGCGCAAGGTCAATTACAAGCACTACACAGGAGAAGAGTGGGGCATGTCCCAGAATTATGATATATCCTTGAACAGCGGAATTATCGGTGTGGAAAAATGTGTGGATATTATCGTGGGGCTTGTTGAAGATTAAAGGAATTTGTTCAGAAATGGCGAAAAAAGAGTTGGTGACAGACGGCTCCCTTGTTTTAGGGGGCCGTTTTGTAAAATATCAGGTGTTTTACCGAGCAAAGAAAAATATAATATTGAGAGTGACCAGAAGGGATGCCTTGGCGGTAAGTCTGCCGCCCCGTACACGACTTTCCTCCAGAGAGAAAATTGAGGGCTTTTTAAGAGAAAATGAAGCGCAGATATTGTCGCTTTTAAATAAGTTCTGTCAAAAAGAGGACGAAAAGGCTCAGAATAAGGCTGACGAGTTCAAGAATGGCTTTAAAAGCGTGTTTGTGCTGGGAGAGAAGTACGGAGTTGTTTTATCGGAAATTGGCGAAAAAGGGCGGGAAAAGGCTGTTTTTGACAAGGCGACGAAGACGGTGTTTGTGTACGTGAAAAATAAAGAGGACGTTGAGCAAGTGAAGCTTGTTATTAAGAAGGCTCTTCTGTCCCTTGTGAAAGAGATGTGCAAGGAGCTTAACGAAAAATGTTTCCGTGATTTTAATGCCCTTGCCGGTGTGAAGAAAAAAGCGCCTCTTGCAGTCATTACCGTGAAGAATATGACAAGCCGTTGGGGAAGCTGCACAGCAGCCAAGGGGAGGATTTCAATTAATTTCAGGCTTATACATTATCCCCGGAAATGTATTGAAAGCGTTTTTTATCACGAGTACGCGCATTTTGCAGAGCAAAATCATTCAAGGGCTTTTTATGACGTGTTGAAAAAACTGTACCCCGATTATGACGAAGCTAACAAAATTTTGAAAAAATGTAAAAATATATATGAAATGCTGTAACCTTAAAGGGCGGATTGCCGTGTATTAGGGTGAAGAGGGTGATTTCATGGAAGACTCAAGGATAATTGAACTATATTGGGAACGGTCAGAAATGGCGATTTCCGAGACGGAGCAAAAATACGGCCGTTATTGCAGGTATATTGCCAATAATGTACTGCATTCTGATGAGGACACAGAGGAATGCGTCAATGATACCTACGTAAGGGCCTGGAATTCTATGCCTCCGGAAAGACCGCAGAAGCTGCCGCCGTACCTGGGGAAGATTACGCGAAATGTCGCGCTGGATCGCTTGGATTACAATAACGCAAAGAAACGGAGCCCTGAAGTTCAATATGCACTGGAGGAATTGGCGGAGTGTCTTTGTGACGAGAAGGGGCAAAGGCCTGAGGAGGACATTGCCGACAGTCTTGTAATCAAAGACGTTATTGACAAATTCCTGAAATCATTACCGTTGCAGACAAGGGTGATTTTTGTGAGGCGATATTGGTATATGAGTCCTGTGGCAGAAATTGCGGCTGATCTTAAATTGTCCTGCCAGAACGTTAAGGTTAATCTGCACCGAACCCGAAAAAAGCTGAAGAAGCTTCTTGAAAAGGAGGGCATTTCTGTATGAAAAACGAAAGATTACTCAAAGAGTTAACGAATATTGATGACGCCTTTATTGAGGAGGCCGACCGGGAAAATATAGAAAAGGTCAATGCCAAGGTGAAGAGGCGAAAACTTTTGATAAGGGGTAGCATTGCCGCCTGTGTTGCTGTGCTGGTGACTGTTGTGAACCTGTGGCTGTTTATGCCGTATTCCTTTACAAAGGTGTGGCAATACCGGGGCAGTGAATATTATGACGTAATCAGACATGTAAACGAGATAAGATTGAGCCGATTGCCGTATGAAAATAATTTTCAATATTACATATACTTATTAACTTCTGATAACGACAGAGATATAGAATATAACAGCGGTCTTACCGGATCCAGAGGAGAATCCGGTTATTTTGAACTTACGGATAATCAGGAGCAGGGCATTATAGAGGGTGACCTGTTCAAGCGGAACGGAGACTACGTTTATTATTTAGGCCCGGTAGAGAAGAGAAACGGTCTTAGGAAAAGCGCGCTGTATATATATTCTGTTCAAGGAGAAAACTCAGAATTGGTAGCGGAGCATATTTTTCCAGTATGGTTTGATAATTCGGCGGAAATGTATCTTTCTGAGGACTGTGATACTATTATCGTTGTAGATAGGAACAACGTGTATACTTATGATATTTCGGATGTGACGAGATTGACGCCGAAGGACACATTCTCTGCGTCCTCTCGGTGTGAAACTGAAACATCAAGGCTTGTTGACGGAAAATTACTTCTTATTTCGAAAATGAAGGTTAATGCAGACTCTTTTTCTGTTAAGGAAAACTACGTCCCCTTCTACTATGGAAAAACAGGCGAGCCCGTATATATGGAGGCTTCGGAACTAATATTGCCGAAGGGCAAGGGCAGATTGACATATTCAGTAGTATATATGCTTGACGTAGAGGATTTATCGGTAATAGATTCTCTTGCGGTATTGGCTGACGCAAATAATTTCTATATATCTCAGGACGACATCATTCTTACGAACCAGTTTTTTGATGATACCGGGAGGAATACCGAAATTATAGGGATAAGTTACGGAGCGTCTTCTCTTGAACATAAAGGGTCAATAGTAATTGACGGCTGGATAAGAAATCAGTATAGTTTTTGTCAGAAAGATAAAAATCTGTACGTTGTTGCAGGCGCAATAAAAGGAGAAGGCAAGATGTCAACGATAAATGCTGATTTTTATTGTATTTCTACAGAAAACTGGGAAATAGTAAAAAAAATTGAAAGTTTTGCTCCTGATGGTGACTTCGTCAATTCGGTAAGATTTTCAGATGACAAGGCTTACGTATGCACAAGTAAACAAAATAATCAGAATTATGTGGATCCAATCTTTATTTTTGATATTAAGGATCCTGAGAATATTACCGTAAAACGGTCTGCAGATATGGAGGGTTTTTCCTCTTCGTTGGTGGACTTTAAGGACGGCACTTTGCTGGGCATTGGCCAGGTTGAATGGAGCACGTTGAAGATTGATATTTACAAAGAAGGCGCAGACAGGGTAGACACAATCTGCAGTAACGCATACGAAAAAATCAATTTTTCGCGAGAGTACAAATCGTATTATATCGACCGTGCCAATGGCGTGGTGGGATTTATGGTAACGCGTCACGAGGAAACGTCAAAAAAATGGGTGGATGAATACTGGGTATTCACCTTTGACGGCAATTGTCTTAACTTAACAGCTGTTCCGCTGGGTGATTACGTAGACAATTTGGACAGATGCAGAAGTTTTTCTCAGGACGGATATTTTTACGTGTTCTGTGGGGAAAAAGCTTTTGTAGCAAAAGACGGAGAAATAATAATTTCTTGGGGTAATGAATAACCCGCATCTGGGCAGAATAACAAAAAGGCGGTCTTTTACGGCCGCCTTTCTTAATTGTAATTCGTATTGTGGGTAACTTATCTTTCACTCATTTCAGTATAATCGCGTCTGGGGTGAACCGCCATATAAGCCGGTCGGATTATCTTTCCTGCGTTGACGATCTCCTCAATGCGGTGGGCGCTCCAGCCTACGATTCTTGACGTAGCAAAGAGAGGGGTGTAAAGCTCTTCGGGAAGGCCAAGCATACGATAAACAAAACCGCTGTAGAAGTCGATATTTGCACTGACGCCCTTATACATTTTGCGCTCCCCTGCGATTACCTTGGGGGCAAGGCGCTCGATGGTGGAGTAAAGCATATATTCACCCTCTAAATGCTTTTCGTCTGAAAGCTTCTTTACGAAGGTCTTGAAAAGCTCTGCTCTGGGGTCTGATAACGAGTAAATCGCGTGCCCCATGCCGTAAATAAGACCTGCGTTGTCAAAGGCCTCCTTGTGGAGAATCTTTGTAAGGTATGCCTCAACCTCTTCATCGTCAGCCCAGTCCTTGACGTTTTCCTTGATATTGTCAAACATTTTAACGACCTTGATATTTGCGCCGCCGTGCTTAGGGCCTTTAAGAGAGCCAAGGGCTGCGGCAATGGCAGAGTATGTATCGGTGCCTGAAGAGGACACAACGTGGGTGGTAAAGGTAGAGTTGTTACCGCCGCCGTGCTCTGCGTGAAGAATTAACGCCAGGTCGAGAATTTTAGCCTCCAAGGGGGTGTACTTGCTGTCAAGTCTCAGCATGTGGAGAATATTTTCCGAGGTGGAAAGCTCCGGCAAGGGCTCGTGGATGAAAAAGCTCTTTCCGTTGCCAATGTAGTAGTCGTATGCCTGAAAACCGTATACCGAGAGCATAGGAAACAGGGCAATGAGCTGCAGGCATTGACGCAAAACGTTGGGCACTGATATATCGTCAGGGTTTTTGTCGTAGGCATAAAGGGTCAATACACTTCGTGCAAGAGCATTCATCATATCAGAGCTGGGGGCTTTCATAATGATGTCCCGGACAAATGAGTTGGGAAGAGAACGATAATCTGCAAGAATATTTTTAAACTCTGTCAGCTCCGTACTCGTGGGAAGACTTCCGAACAACAACAGATAGGAAATTTCCTCAAAGCCAAAACGGCCGTCCTTCACTACGCCGCCAACTAAGTCTTTAACGTCGTATCCTCTGTAAAACAGTCTTCCATGGCAAGGAACTTCTTCGCCGTCAACTACTTTCTTTGCTTCAATTTCGGAGATTTCCGTAAGTCCTGTGAGAACTCCTTTTCCTTTAAGGTCTCGCAGGCCGCGATTTACCTTGTACTTTTCGTAAAGATCCGAAGTGATAAATCCGTCGCTTTCACAAACTGCAGCCAGTTTTTTAATCTGAGGGGTTATTTCTGAATAATTTCTTTTTTCCATGGTATGCCTCCTTTTTCTTTTGTTAATTTTATTTTTTGAGAGCCGTAAATACAATTTCGCCGTCCTCTGAGGAAAGGCTGAAAAGCTCTCCGTTTTTAAATGCATAGCGGTATTTTCCTTTGTTAAGGGCCGCTTGCCAATTTTCTTCATACACAACGCTCACAGGAGCGCCGTTGTAATTCGCCATAAGTCTGTCAATGTTTTCGTAATCACCATCGGGAATAAAAAGCACTGTGTCCTCTGCCTTGAGAATTCCTTCCTGATAATATTCTCCGATAATTTCGCTGTCTTTGTAGTTCTCCCGGAAGGTCCTTGACGCGGATGCGGTGTAAGGGTAGAAAATTGCAAAAAAGATTATGGTCAATGCTGCTGCGGACACTGACAGTGCCTTAACGGCAGATTTTACAAAATTCTTTTTGCTTTCAAGGCTTTTAATAAGTTCTACACCTGCGGTGGATATAAACCCACCCACGAGAAGTAACAGCCACAGCGTCATATATGTACCAAAATACCTTTCGAAAGATGCCATCTGAAGAGCTTCGTATTCCGTAAAGGAAGTCCAGTAGCTTATGAGCACGCCTAAGGAGTAAAGCCAGAAGCCGAAAAAGATATTCATGAAAAGTATAACACATCCGGCGGACTTTTGCGCCCCATAGGTTTTTCGTATATATATTATCAAAATAATTGATAACACTGCAAGCAAAATCGCTGTAGCCAGAAGAGGAAGGCCTACAGACATTTTCGGCTGGATAAAGGCTTTGCAAAAAGCATTGAAAACGTCCTTCTGAACAGGAGTCAGTCCGCTTTTCATTGATATAGAACCGCCGCCTTCGGTAGACCCTGCGCCGCCGTTAACGTGCGCCACACGGCAATAAACCTTCGCAAGAGCCGCAAACAGCATCGTACATCCGAAAAAGATGCAATTTTTCATAAAATCTTTGGGAAGTATCTTTTTGTTTTTCAACCTGTAGAGCATATCCGCAAAACAGATCATGCCGCCGAAAATCACAAAGCCGATGCCAATGCTCTTGGTCATAGTAAGCGCAATGGCAATAATCGGAAGATTCTGAAAGCTCCCTTTTGCAAAATAATTTGCCACCATTGCCGCCGCAAGAAGCGCCAGCAATGTATCTACAGAAATGATTGTAAATGCAGAAAACTTAAAGCACATTACCGTCAGAGCCAGAATAGCTCCCACACCGGGCAGACACCAAAAGGCCAGGCTCTTGTCCTGAAGGGCCGACTTCATATTTTCTGTAATCAACGAAACGAAGGGCATCAGACACCCCAGCAACAAAATATCCATTCCAACGAAGGTGGCGCTTTCGCAAAAGCCACCGGTAAAGGGCTTTACGAATTCTGCGGCAAGGGTACACACCGCCGTGGCAAAGGGCGGATAACTTTTAAAGAGGTCATTTGACACCGCAGAGGCATAATATTCCCCTGTTTCAAACATATTTTTTATGGCAAGGCCCCAATGGGAAAATTCATCGTTAAGGGCATAAACACGACCGTAATTCAGAGCAATAAAAAGCAACGCGCCGGCTACAAAGAACAGCAAATCGCTGTTTAACACAGACTCCCTCACAATTTTTTTCTTTGTCCCTAAGGCCAATGCAAGCCCTGCGCCCACAACGCCTGCGCCTGCAATTATCCAGACACTTTTTCCGAAAAGGCCTGCAGAGTAAAGCACACTGCAAAGAATCCCTGCAAAGCAGATCCCAGGCAGAAACATATATCCGATGGGCTTGCGGCCAAGGGCAGCAAGCCCTGCGCTGACACAACACACCGTAAGCATGAACAAAAGACATCCGATTACCACAAGCACACCTCCCACAAGAAAAAACGTAGTATTTATTTTACCACAATTTTTGCTTATAGGCAAATATTTTTGAAGGTTTCATTTGACACCGCCCGAACTTGTTGGTATAATAGCGTTTGTGATAATGCTGCTGTGGTGGAATAGGCAGACACAAGGGACTTAAAATCCCTCGGGGGCGACTCCGTACCGGTTCAAGTCCGGTTAGCAGCACCAAAAAGAACACTTCATACGAGGTGTTCTTTTTTTATACAATGCTTTGCATTGATTTATCGCAACTTTTATGCTATGCTGAATCTAAGGCGGTGATGTAATGAAAAATAAAGAAATGGAAAAGTTTATTAATCATTGTGATTTTTATTTTGAGCAAAGTGATTGTACTGTTTTACATCCGGTTATTGATACCGGACTTCACATTGATGTTTTGGTATACAAACCGAATACAAAATACCCGTTTTGGAAATTAGTTACAATGGGTGCAAGCGATTACAAAATGCCGGCTATCCAAAACACTGTAGGATTATATAACGAGTATATGATGTTTGTTGATTCTGATATTGATTTATCGGACAAGGAAGTTTTGAATTGGTATCATAACAAGCTTCTTCTGGTATCTACTTTTGCATATTGTAATAAAACACATATTACTTATGGCCACAGCTTTGAATGGAAAAACGAAGACCTATGCGACGAAATGATTGCCGCTTTTATTGAGCTTCCTCAAATTCTTGAAACAACGGCCGCTTTGCGTTGTAAGGTGAGTTTATTAAAAACAATTACGTGCCTTCAGGTGGTACTTTTAAATCAGCAAGAATTGAATAAGTTGTTGGAAATCGGCCCTCAGGAATTCAGTGAGTTCTTATATCCCGAGGACGATTCAAAACCGCACTTTCTCAGTGAACAACATAGAAGTGATAAGTTTTGATACAATGCTTCGCATTGATTTATCGCAACTTATATCAAGTGGGAAGCCCACAAGGCTTTGGTTCGGCAGGTGCCAAATTGGTTTTAAAAAAATCAAATGGTGAAATAGTGGATGAAAAAGAATATAATTAATATTTTAATGTATTCGTTATTTATAATTATTCCGGTTATCTCTGTCCTTTTTTGTATATCCTTTAAACTTGCGCAAGGAGAAAAAAACGAAGAAATAGTCTTTGGAATTATGGTAGGCCTTGTGTTGGACTTTATTTATTCGATTATTCTCTTGTCAGTTAGTTTATTTATAAACAAGAAAAACAAGAGTAAACCTATTCCCACAATGCCTCCTTGGAATGAGATAGTTGAACTAATGCATGATAAAAATCTTGATTTGTTTTGTGACGAAATAATCAATGTTATTTATTCCAAGGATAATACAATGCGTTACGTGATATTAAAAAACAAAAAGGGCCTCTTGAGATATAAATTAGAAGTCCTTCATCAATTTGATGAGGAGGCGTGGCAATATTTATGTATGAATAATGATGTACTCCCTGCTATGTGGGAATCCCACTATGACAAAAGCGGTGTATCTTTATTTGTGAATGAAGAAGAATTAATGAAGGATTTAAAATCCCGGTCAGAATATAAAATTTATTATATATAAATAACAAAAAGAACAGCAAACAAAAAATTTGCTGTTCTTTTTTATCAATCAGCCGAAAATTTCAATTTCACCAAAGCCGCCGCACTTGCCGGTGTCAATCTGAATTTTCACGTAGCGGGCCTTGACGTCGGAGAATTTGGTGGTGACTCCCTTGTATGGGTCGTTGGTAAATGAGGCCTTCTTTTCCTGATCCGCCTTGGTAAAGTTTTTGCCGTCCTCGGAAACGTAAATCGTGTATGCCTTGGGCGCAAAACTCGGGTCGAAGGACATTGACGGATAGAGAATTACCTTGTTTACATTTTTCACCTCGCCAAGGTCGATCATTGCGAAGGCGTCCTTGTCGTGTTCTGCGGAAAGCCAGCCGCCCATTGCCTTGTTGCCGTCGGTGAGATAGCGTGAGGCGATATACTTGTTGACTGCAAAGCCTGCCTGAGAGGAGGAAACGTAGGCGGTGCTGTTAAGGGCAAGGTTTTCGCTGGGTGCAGGCGCAAGCTGTACCGTTGCGTCGTGTCCCTGGGGGAGCTTCAATACGCAGCAGGCGCCGGGGTCAATTGACAAATTGATGATCCTGTCGGAGGGTATCTCCAGAGGAGTTTCCTTTCCGTCCTGCACGATTGCCAGTGAAGCAATCTCCGGGGCGACCTTGAGGGCAATTTCGGTGGGAAGCTCTGCGGCATAGCGCTTGTTGGTTACAACGATGTGTTGCTGTTTTGTATTGTCAAGGCTTTCGTAAAGCGTCAGGATTATGTCGCTGTTGTCAGCAGGGGTCAAGGCAAAGTTCTCCGGGAACGTTTCATTGCCCACAGTGCGGGTGGAGTGATACACCTCAAGGGCGTCGGAATTGCCAAGGGTTTTTCCGATGCTGTGAATGTAGGCATTAGCGGCCTTTACTCCCTGATACATTGATGAAGGCTCAAAATCCTTGTTGAGAATGCCCTCCACGTAGGTTTCCTTTTTGCTGAGAGGGGTAACTGCAACGAAATATTTGTAGTTTTTCATGCCGTATGCAACGCCAAGGCTTGCATTGTAAAGAATTTCATTATCGGTGGTGGGGCGTAGCACGTCAGTCTGGTCCGCCACCTGAATGTAGTAGCCTGTGGCGGCGTTGTATTTGAGCGCCGTCTTCCTCATGCGGTTCAGCATATCCAGAAGAGTTCTGTCGAAGGTGGTGTTGTCGGCCTTGTAGGGGTAGTAGTCAAAGGACAGGAATTTTGTTCTGTCTGCCCCGCCGGTAATGGCGCCAACCTCTGTCCAATATTCCGCTGTGCCTGCAAAGCCGATAAGGGAGAGCAGGTTGAGGTGAGGCGTCACGTGAGGGTTGTAATCGGTAATGGTTTTAAAGACCTCTGCATAGCGGGTAAAGGAGTCGTCAAAGGGCTCATCCTGAAGATAAATTCCGCTGCAGCCCGCCCTGTTTTCGTATTTTTTCACTACGTTAATGATCTCCTCGTCAGACATTTTCAAGAGAGCAGCGCCGTTTTTTACGTCGCAAACGGAGTAGTTTATGCCCCTCTCCTTGCAGAGGAAAATTGAGTACAGCCCAACGTTATTGCCGTTCATATCATAGGCCCTTGTGCCCTCGATGTATTCAAGGCCCGCCTGGGCAAAGTAGTCAAAAACCTTGTGCATTGCGGAGAGCTCCACGTAGCTTGAGTGGTAAAAAGCGGAGGTGCGGAAGTGCTCCTTTGAAGTGTCGGTTACTGCAACGTGACATTTTGTAATGTTTTTTCCGTCGTACACGTAAACGTCCGTCTCGCCGTATGCCTTGGGCACTACGAGACCGTCGCTGTTGACGGTGGCAACGTCAAGGTCGTCAGAGTAAAACTTCAATGTAGCTTTTTCATCAGGTTTATAAGAGTCGTTCCGGTAACGCACAATTTCAAGAACCTGGGTGTTGGCCGGCTCAAGGTGCAAAACGATGTCATCTCTGTTCATCACAATATTTTCGTGGTTGGTGGCCTGGCTATAAATTTCCAGCTCTCCAAGGGCAAAATAGTACCCTTTTTCGCCGCCGTTGTGAAGTTTTTTCGTCACAAGCTTCACAAACCTTGCTTCAATGCCTTCAAGCTCAACGGCAAACCCATCTTTTGAATAATCTGCAGAGGGGTCTGTTTCATATTCATTAACGGTGGTATATTCTTTTCCGTCATCTGACAACAATATCTCAAAGGCAAGGGGCAATGCTTTTTCCTCACCCTTGGCAGGGCGCAACACGACCTTGTCCAAGGGAAGCACCTTCGTAAGGTCGGTGTAGACGTAATATTCCTTGTTTTCCTCCCAGTTTTTGCCCCAGGCGGTGGAAAATGCGGTGTCAGGGTCTCCGTCGTTAAGGTTCAGGTTAGAGTATCCCTCGCTGTTTTTACAGGAGCTTGCCATGGCAAAGCCCTCAGGGGCAACGTTAACACTGCCGATGCTCTCCACTGCTACCTCCGGCTTCGGACCGGTTTCAATGGTGGCTTCCGGCTTGCCCTTCTTTTTGCAACCGACAAAAAGTCCTGCCACCAACACCAATGCCATGCACAACCCAACACCAATTATTATTTTTCTTTCCATTTTATATTCAAAGTCCTTTCGCTCATTATTACACATTAACAATTCCGACAGCGACGCTGCAATGTAATTATACCAAATTATCTCCACATTTCAAGGGCACACACCGGGGTGCATTTTGCTTGCATAGGCGGGGAATCGGTGATATAATCGAAGAAAAAAGCGGAGGTGCTTTGATGACGGGAGTTGCGGGTAAAAAATTTTTGAGAATATTGGTGATTGGGCTTGCTGTAGTATTGGCGGCAGGCACGTTAGCGGCGTGTAAGAAGGACGAAGCCGGACAGGGGAAGGACTACGGAAAGTCGGAGGCTGTTTCGGTGAAATATACGGAGAGAACTGCTCCCGTGATTGAAAAGGCTGCCGAAGTGACGCCTACAGCGGAAAAATTCTTTGTTGCCAACGTTTTCAGTGACAATATGGTGCTCCAGAGAGATGAGTACATAAGAATCTGGGGAACGTCGAAGGATGCTGCGGGAAAAGTTGTGTGCGCAGAGTTTATGGGACTTAAAGGTTCTGCAGAGGTTGACGCAGAGGGAAAGTGGCTTATTACCCTTGACGGCACTCTCAGCGCCTGCAATGAAAAAGGAAATACACTTAAGGTTTACGGTGCAAAGAAGACCATTGAGTTTAAGGACGTGCTTGTCGGTGACGTTTATATGGTGCTTGGCCAGTCAAATGCGGCGCTCACCGTTGCCGAGGTTCTGAATGGATACACCCTTGCAAAGGCCGGCTATAAAGTGCCCTTTACAAAGGAACAGATAAGTGATAATGACAATATCAGAATTTTGCACAGCAACACCGATGACTTTGCGAAAAAGGTCAGCGGCTCAACCACCCTTGCCGAGGATATTTCCAGAAGAAAAGAGAACAGCTGGCTTCTGCCTACAGAGAACGAGCAGGCGTTGGAGTCGTCTGCAATAGGTTATTTCTTTGCAAAACAGCTTGTGGAGAAGACCGGTAATGAAATTCCTGTGGGAATTCTGGAGTGCAGACAGGCGGCAACGGTGCTGGCGGCGTTTATGACGCCTGAGATTGCGGAAAAATTCGGCGCAGACAAGCTTATTAACAACAGCTACATGGCGGACAGCGTTGTGGGAATGCAGGAGTCCCGTGTGATGTACACTCAGGGTATTAACCCCTTGATGAATTTTACCATAAGCGGAATTATCTGGTATCAGGGTGAAAGTGATGCCAAGGAGCCTTTGCAGGAAAAATACGTCGAGCATTTCACTGCGTTAATGGAGGACTACAGAGGTCGCATTAACCAGAATTATAAGAATTTCCCGATATTGATTATGGAATTTTCCCCTTGCTTCAGCAAAGCGGCCGGACCTGCATTTATTGACTTTGGCGGTGTGCGCGCAAATATGGGTGTTATTCCGTCGGTGCTTGAGAACTCATTTTTCATTCCGATCTCCGACCTCTGGAAGGACGATCTGTATGCGGACAATCTTCATCCCTACGGAAAGTACGAGGTGGCTACACGAATCGTTGACACGGTAATGCCGATGCTTTACGGAAGCTACTCAGAAGGGGCTACTCTTGACAATGTATCAGGCCCTACGTATTACGGAAAAGAAAAAATTTCCGACAAGGAGGTCAAGTTGACTTTTGCAGGCGTAGGTGACGGCCTCAAGACGGGAGACGGTGGCGCGCCTAAGGGAATGCAGGTACAGACGTCAGAGGGCTGGGTTACTCCTGAGAAGGTGGAATTCACCGGAAAATCAGTGGTTACAGTTTCCCACGGAACCGCGTTTACTGCAATTCGTTACCACGCAATCACCGAGGAAACCTTCCCCGAAAATATCAATATCTGCAGCAGTTCCGGTGTGCCGATGACTGCCTTTAAGGTAGACCTTGAATAATAAAATATAAAATTTCAGTTTCGTCGCCAATCGTCGTTGTTCGACCTTCAGGCACTGTAAAATGAGATTGCTGTTTCGCTCCGCAGGGCATAGAACCGGCGGAGCGTTTTTTAGCAAGAAAGTCTGAAAAAGGACGGGATGTACAAATGAGAAATGCTATAGAAACGCAAATTTTAAAAATTCAGAATCTGGCGAAAGAGGTGGAGCTGGACAGGGTCAATGTTATCACTGCGGTGATCTTGTTTTTTATTGGACGGATAGATCTTCCGGGGGATATTATGCCCTTTGGCATTGCCGCTTTTGCGGCGGCGGTGACGGCGCCGAATTGTAAATTGAGGCCTCTGTGCAGTGTGCTGTACGGAACGACCATGGCGGTGGGCTTGCTGTTTACGGACAAGTGGTGGAACTTTTTTATCGCAGTTTTCAGCGCGGTGTTTTTTTACGGCATAATGCTTTTTTTTACAGGAGCCGGGCGTTCTGCCGCCATTGACGACGAAGGTGAAGAAATTGAAGGGGAGGGAGGTCGCTTTCCGGGGCTTCCTCTTGCGGTAAAGTCGGGCATCGGACTTGCAATCAGTCTGGCCGGGTCCTCCTTGATAACCCTTGCTGTCAATAATTTGCGCCTCAGCAGCCTTTTTGCAATGGTAATCCAGTTGATAGTGGCCTTTGCGGCGTTTTACGTGTTCCGGAACGTGGCAATGGTGTTTGCAGACGATGTCAGCGGCAAGGTGATGACCAATGAAGAGATGGCGTGTATCGCAATTGCCGGAGCAATAGCGGTAATGGGCTTGCCTGCGGTAATTGTTCTCGGTGTGTCGCTGAGAAATATAATTTGCCTTATAATTATAATGATTTTTTGCTATAGAGGCGGCCTTGGCACAGGGGCGGCATGCGGCGTTACCGTGGGGATTTTGCTTACGGCGGTGTCAGGCGCTCAGGAGATAGAGCTCTCGGGAGTCGTGGTGGCGGCATACGGTTTTTGCGGATTTCTGGCTGGACTTCTCAACCAGTTCCGGAAGGTGGGGGTGTGCCTTGGCTTTGTACTCGGCAATTTAATGCTGGCGGCTGTTATGACTGCGGACAAGGCTTTTGTTATAAGTCTTTATGAGATGCTTTTTGCCATATTGCTTTTTGCGGTGTTGCCGGATAGGTTTACGGAGTTTCTGAAACTGCCTCAGTTCCGGGGCGTGGCTGTGCCAACGATAAAGATTAATTATGCTGAAAAATTACGGCGCACCGCCGTGGGGAAACTAAATGGGTTTTCGAGAATTATGCGGGAGATGTCAAACGTCTGCACCGACCTTACCGAAGGGAATAAGGCAGGGGACAAGAGTGAATATTTAAACAGGATCGTTGAACGGGTAAGCGACAGGGTTTGCGGGGCGTGTCATTACAAAAGTCTTTGCTGGGAGAAAAATTTTTATAAAAATTATCAGCAGATAGGAAAAATAACGGCGCTGCTGGAGAAGGAAGGGCGGATCGGACACTTTGACATTCCTCTTTCGTTGTCAAAGGATTGCCCCAGGGCTGACGAAATTGTGTCGGAGGTCGTTAACGGGTATGAAATATATAAAATTGGAATGCTTTGGCAGAAGCGTATGGAGGACAACAAAAGAATCGTGCCGTTGCAGCTGAAAAGTATGGCGGATATTCTGGATGATCTGGCAGAGGACGTGGACATCAGTGTGAATTTCGAGAAAAATACGGAGCGCAGAATTGCCAGGGCTTTGTACGAAAATGATCTCAAGGCAAAGAACGTTACCGTGTCAAAAAATCGTTACGGAAGATATGACGTGGCAATGGACGTTGCCTGCTGTGGCTCTCAGAAAAAGTGCATTACCGCCTATTTGCCTGTGATTTCAGGGGTGCTGGGGAAAAGTATGGTGATAAACAGCGGCGAGGTGGCATCCGGTTACGACTTTGTCACACCTTCTGAGAAGTCCTCTTGCACCAATTCAAAAGGGCGGCGCTGGTGTCCCATGATCTTTTCTGAGGCAGAGTCCTTTAAAATCGCAACGGCGGTGGCAGGCTGTCCTTCGGGAGGGTGTTCATACAGCGGAGATTCGCACTCGTTTTTGCAACTGGACCACGGCCAATACTTTATGGCAATAAGCGACGGCATGGGGTCAGGTGAAAAGGCAGCTCCTCAAAGTCGCTCGGTAATAAAGCTTCTGGAGCTTTTTATGGAAAGCGGCCTCAAATGTGATGCGGCAATATCAATGGTAAACTCCCTGCTGGAAACGGGTTGCGACCGTATGGTTTCGGCAACTGTTGACCTTTGCACCATTGACCTTTACAACGGCAAGGCAACTTTTCTGAAATTGGGAGCAGTTTCCTCTGCAATTCGCCGCCGCGGCAAGGTGGAAACGGTGGTGGTGTCCTCCGTGCCTATAGGCCTTGTGAGCCGGATCGAAAATATTCCCTCTTGCCTTCCTGTGGATAGGTTTCTGGAGCCTGATGACGACATTATAATGTTTTCTGACGGAGTGATTGAAGCCTTTAAGACAAAAGGGCACAGCGATGCTGACTTTTACAGTTTTATAGAGGCGTTGCAGACGTCGAACCCCAAGACGTTAGCGGATGCAATCCTCAATATGGCGCTCTCTGCCTGCGGCGGCGTCCCAAAGGATGACATGACGGTAATGTGCGCCCACATCGGCAATGGCTGAGCTTATTACGTGAATTATTGATGACATAGCGTAATTTTTGTGGTAAAATGGTGACAAAAAATTAAATTAGAAAAATAATTTAGCGGTAAATTTCACAACAGGAGATGCTGAAAAATGATATACAAAAATCTGAGCTTGCTTCTCTCTTCTGATAAACTTTCGGAGGACTACGGCGATAATGCCTTGAAATACATATTTTTCGACCTTGACGGTACTTTGACAGACCCGGGCATCGGCATTACAAATTCTGTGATGCACGCTCTTCGTAAAATGGGTATAGAGCCTCCTGTACGAGAGAAACTTTATCCTTTTATCGGGCCGCCTTTGATTGATTCTTTTATGAAACACTACGGAATGACAGGTGATGAAGCCCGTCAGGCGGTGGTGTATTACCGTGAGTATTTCTCTGTGAAAGGGCTTTTTGAAAATACTATGTACGAAGGGGTCCGGGCGCTTTTGTCGGGTCTTCGGGAAAAAGGGTATAAATTGGTGGTGGCAACGTCAAAGCCTGACGTTTTCTCTGTGAAAATTCTGGAGCATTTTGATCTTATAAAGTATTTTGATTTTGTGGCCGGGGCGACTATGGAGGAGACCCGCACAAAAAAAGCCGAGGTCATTGAGTATGCCTTGGAAAATCTCGGGCTTAACAATGACTTTGGCAAAAAATCTGTTCTTATGGTAGGGGACCGCGCTCAGGACGTTAACGGCGCCCACACCTGCGGAATAAAGTGCGCCGGTGTACTGTACGGTTATGGTGATGAGGCGGAGATGACAGCTTGCAGCGCTGATTATATCGTAAAATCGGTGGGTTGAGGCGGTTATGCAAAATTAATCCCCCTTGTGTAAGGCAAGGGGGTAAAAAATCATATCTCATTTGTTTTGTTCTGTAATTTTTCTAATTGTTCATTTCGGGTCGCTTTATCATTGTAATCGTATTTTATAATACCGGTTAATTTGTCTGTTGTTGTTTCGGTGTTTGTACACTTTGGATAATTTTCGCAGCCATAAAAACTCATCCCTGTATATTTTCCTTTTTTAGCAGTTCGTAAAATCATTTTTCCACCGCATTTGCTGCATAAATGTTGTTTTTCTGCAACGCTATTCTCATTTTCAATAAGTTTGTTAATGTTTTCAATATGACGTAGTTTGACACTCTTATCCACCTGTGTATAAGGGTGTAATTTATTATATATTTCTGTAATTTCTTCCGGTGAAAGAACCGGGGTCTCCGTTAATGATGAAATTGCAGTTTTTATGTCTTTGCGATTAACAACTTTTATTTCTTTATTTGTCGTTGTTACTTTTTTTAATGTGCATCTTTCTGAAAATACTATAATTGAATAAATCGGTATATTTTTATCAACTAAAGCTTTTAGACAATTTATGTGTGTGTCATTTTGCATAATAGGGTTGTAAAATTTTTCTTTGTGGCTTTTTCTGCCTGCGGGCAAAGTCTGATACCAGATCTTATCTTTTTCATGACCAAAAATCCAACCGCTGTAATTTTTACTTTCAAAAACGAATATTCCTTGTGGTGCAATCATTATGACATCAATTTCTGTTGTTTCGTTTTTATGTGGCAAATATGTATTGAAGAGAAATTTTGCACCTTGTTTTTCGTAAGATTTTAATTTTCGATAAGTCAGGTATTCGCCATATCTACCTAAGTCGTTTTGTGACGAGAAATAAGATGCTTTTGTTTCTCTATAATATGTGCTTTGTAAATAAATGATTAGGTCAACAAGAAAGCTTATTAATAACCATCCGACAACAATTAATGTTATTGGATTAAATAGGATAGAAAGCAACATAACCAACAGTTTTAACACATTAAAAACCTCCTTTTGGTATGATTATATAATGCTTATAAAGACAATTCAAGGAAAATTTGTGACGGGGGATAGGTCTCTGTCGCATATAAAAAAACGTGATGGGGTCTGACCCCCGTCACGTTTTGTCCGTTTAATTATTATCGTGTAATAACCGTTATCAAACGATGCCCTGTGCCATCATTGCTTCTGCAACCTTGATGAAGCCTGCGATGTTTGCGCCTGCTGCGTAGTTGCCGGCCATGCCGTACTTTTCCGCGGACTCTGCACAGTTCTTGAAGATGTTAACCATGATGCCGTGAAGCTTTGCGTCAACTTCCTCGAATGTCCAGGAGTAACGCATTGAGTTCTGGCTCATCTCAAGAGCGGATGTAGCAACACCGCCTGCGTTTGCAGCCTTAGCGGGTCCGAAGAGGAGGCCTGCGCCCTGAATTGCGGCAATTGCCTCAGGTGTAGAAGGCATGTTAGCGCCCTCGGATACTGCGTAGCAGCCATTAGCGATAAGGGTCTTTGCAGACTCTTCGTCAATTTCGTTCTGTGTTGCGCAGGGGAGAGCAACGTCGCACTTAACTGTCCAGATGTTGCGGCAGCCCTCGTGGTACTCTGCGGAAGGAACTTCCTTAACGTACTCAGAGATACGAGCTCTTCTTACTTCCTTGATGTTCTTCATAACTTCGAGGTTAACGCCGTTTGCATCGTAAATGTAGCCGTTGGAGTCTGACATTGCAACAACTGTTGCGCCAAGCTCTGTAGCCTTTGTAGCGGCGTAAATAGCAACGTTACCGGAACCTGAAACAACAACTCTCTGGCCCTTAAAGCTCTTGCCGTTAGCCTTGAGCATTTCTTCGGTGAAGTAGCAAAGACCAAAGCCTGTTGCTTCCTTTCTCGCAAGGCTTCCGCCGTATGTAAGGCCCTTTCCTGTGAGAACGCCTGTGTACTCGTCGCGAAGTCTCTTATACTGGCCGAAAAGATAACCGATCTCTCTTGCGCCTACGCCAATGTCACCTGCGGGAACGTCTGTGTCTGCGCCAATGTATTTCTGGAGCTCTGTCATAAAGCTCTGGCAGAAACGCATAACCTCGCCATTGCTCTTGCCCTTGGGGTCAAAGTCGGAACCGCCCTTGCCGCCGCCGATGGGAAGTCCTGTAAGGCTGTTTTTGAAGATCTGCTCAAAGCCAAGGAACTTAATAATTCCCTCGTATACGGTAGGATGGAATCTGATTCCGCCCTTGTAAGGTCCGATTGCGCTGTTGTACTGAATTCTGAAGCCTCTGTTAACCTGAACCTTGCCATTGTCATCAACCCACGGTACGCGGAACTTGATAATGCGCTCAGGCTCAACGAGTCTCTCGATAAGGCCTGCCTCAACGTACTCGGGATGTGCCTCAAGTACGGGAGCCAAGGACTCAAGAACCTCGGTAACTGCCTGGTGGAACTCAGGCTCGCCGGGATTGCGCTTCTTCACGGTTTCCATTACGCTTTCGATATACTGTTTAATATCCATAATTTTTCCTCCGTTCAAATCTGAAGTAAATATATGCGTTGTCGCTTTTTTGTATCACTACGCTAACACGACAACAAAACCAATTTCATTTTACCACTAATGTTTTTTCAGTGCAATATTTTAATTTAATATAATCTAAATTTTTTTGCGTGCGGAGCCACAGCGTCAGACGCTGTGGCTCCGCCACCGATCTGCTACCTGTTTTTTTGCAAACCGTTTCTACGAAACGCTTTGCGCCCGATGAGTCAGGGGGCAGGTCCCTGACTCATTTGAAGGCTGACTCATTTTTGGCTTGAAAAGAATTGGCAATGGGAGTACAATATTATTGCACGGTTTGGTGCGTAATTTTCGTGAAAGGAACAGTTTTTGAGATGACAGAGATTGATGTTTTTTCGGGCTTTCTTGGCGCAGGAAAGACCACACTTATAAAGAAATTGATTAAAGAGGCCTATGCAGGGGAGAAAATCGTTCTTATTGAGAATGAATTCGGCGAGATTGGTATTGACGGCGGATTTATGAAGGAGGCCGGTATTGAGGTTACTGAGATGAATTCCGGTTGTATTTGTTGCAGCCTTGTGGGCGACTTTGGCGCAGCTCTTGAGAAGGTGCTTGACGAGATTGCTCCCGACAGAATTCTGATTGAGCCTTCCGGTGTGGGCAAACTCAGCGACGTTCTGGGCGCTGTTGAGAAGGTTGACAGTGAGAGGGCGAAGATCGGCGGCATCGTTACTGTGGTGGACGCAAGCAAGTTTAAGATCTACTCAAAGAATTTTGGTGAGTTTTTCTATAATCAGATTGAAAATGCGGCGACCATTATCCTCAGCCGTACCGATAACGTTTCCGAGAAGAAGCTTAACGACTGCATTGAGAAAATCCGTGAAAAGAATCCTGATGCGATTCTGGTTACTACCCCTTGGGAGCAGCTGAGCGGAGCGCAGATTCTTGAGGCTGTAAAAAAGAATAATACCTTGAAGGCTGCCATTGAGGAGCTGGAGCACCATCACGAGCACCATCACGAGCACGATGAGCATTGCACCTGCGGTTGCCACGACCACGACCATGACCGTGACCACGATCATGAGCACCACCACGAGCATCATCACGAACACGATGAGCATTGCACCTGCGGTTGTCACGACCATGACCACGACCATGAACATCACCACCATCACGCAGACGAGGTGTTTACAAGCTGGGGCATTGAGACCGCCAAGGCATTCTCTAAGGAAGAACTTACGGAGAAGCTGGAGGGCCTTATGGACGAAAGCAAGTACGGCTTTGTTCTGAGAGCAAAAGGCATTGTGGCAGGCGTTGACGGCAATTGGATTCATTTTGACTACGTGCCCGGTGAGGCTGACGTGAGAAACGGAGCGGCGGAGATTACAGGCAGACTTTGCGTTGTCGGTTCTAAGCTGAATAAAGAGCGCATTGCCGAGCTTTTTGAGTGATTTGAGGAATTTTAGTTATAAGGAAAAATTGACGGAGGATAACGGACTATGGAAATACCGGTATTTTTGTTTACAGGTTTTCTGGACAGCGGAAAGACCACTTTTATACAGTCGACGTTAGAGGACAAGCGCTTCAATAACGGCACGTCCACCCTGGTGCTTCTCTGCGAGGACGGCGAGGAAGAGTATGACGAAGAGAAGTTTGCGTCGAAAAATTGTATTCATATAGAGGAAATTGAGTCACTGGAGGATCTTTCTGAGGAAAAGCTTGCGGCTCTTCAGAAAAAACACAAGGCGAAAAGGGTTGTTGTGGAGTGCAACGGAATGTGGCAGCTGGATTCATTTCTTGAGGCAATGCCTGAGGGCTGGCTGATTTATCAGGAGATGAGCTTTGCAGACGCCACCACCTACCTTACCTACAATGCCAATATGCGAAACCTTGTGGGTGACAAGCTGAAAAATTGCGATATGATAGTTTTCAATCGCTTTACAGAGGCTCTCAATGAGAAAAAAGAGGACTTCCACAAGATTGTGCGGAGCGTATCAAGACGCGCCAATATCGTATTTGACTATGGCGACCACGCAGAGCCTGATGATATTGTGGACCCGTTGCCCTTTGATATTGAGGCAGACGTTATTGAAATCGGCGATAATGACTACGGTATCTGGTACGCAGACCTTACGGAGGACCGCGACAAGTATGCAGGGAAAACCGTTAAGTTCACGGGAATCGTTGCCACCAACGGCAAAATGCCTCCCAATTCATTCATTATCGGAAGGCATATAATGACCTGCTGCGCGGACGACGTTATGTTCGGCGGCCTTGCCTGCAAGTGGACAGGGGTCAATGCTCTTACACACCTTGCATGGATAAAGGCAACTGCGAAGATAACGATAGAGAAGCACAAGCTTTACGGCAATGAAGCAGGCCCGGTGCTCAATATCCTTAAAGTTGAAAAAGGAGAAAAACCGGATCCTGAGGTTGTAACTTTTATATGATCATTTATAAAATATATACAGAAAAGCCCCTGCCGACCGGCAGGGGCTTTCGCCATACTGTCAAAGAATATTGTTATTCTGCATTTTTCTTAATGTACTCATCCATAAGGGAAGCCATAAGCTCTGTGTTCACGTCTGTGAGCTTGAATTCCTCTGTTTTAAGAATTTCGTTCATAGCATCATTGTAGAGCTTTGCAAGGGAGGTGTACTCAACGTTTGACTTAACGATGTCAGGGCTTGCAGTGGTGTCGCTTGCCACGATGCCTTTTGTTTCGTCAAAGCTTGTGTAGCCTACCTTCTGAACCAGATAATAGCCTGTGTCGTCGCTGAAAAGCTTTATTTCATCGGAAACAGGGGTGGTGTTCTTCGTTGCCCAGGTTATTGCATCAACGGGCACGGTGAGTTCAGAGTCAGCGTACTTATTGATGTCGAAAAGGCCTAAATCGTTGGTGGCTGTTTCGGAATCTGAAAAGCCTTTTACAAGCTTTGAAAAATCAAGACCGTCATCAGCAAGCTGCTTATACTTTTCTGCCTCTGCCTTTTTCTTCGCCTTTTCATCCTCGGAGAAAGGCTTTCCGTCCTTGTCAAGAGTAGACACGTACAGGTATCTTACGGTAGAAATGTCATAATCGTTGATTGCCTCGTCTGTCAGTGCTTCCTCGTAAAATCCGCGGAACTTCTCCCAATATTCTCCGAGAGCTTCCTCGTATTTCTCTGCGTCAGCCTCGTACTGCTCCATTTCCTTTTCATAAGCATCCATTGCCGCCTGATATTTTTCCTTTTCGGTGTCAGAGGCGTCCTTGTCAAGGTCTTCCGGCTTTGTGGGCTCCTTGGGCGCAGTCAGGTTGAATTCGTACCCATTTTCCTTTGCCCAGAGTTCCTCGTGCTTTTGGGCGTACATCTGGGTTTCTGTATAGCGCTTTCCGTCGTTTACGTTCATTCCGTATGAGTAGAAGAAAAATTCGTCACGGGAGCAGGAGTAGTAGGAAGCGCCGTAATCTGCTTCGTTGTCCACCATCTCCATCATATCGTCAATTTCTTTCTGAGTAATTGCGTTGTCAGGGTTCTTTTCTCCCTCCTGCTTGCACAAAATGCTTGCGGCATAAAAGCCTGCTGCAATTTCCAGCGTCCTGTCAATGACTTTTTGTTTATAAGTCTTTCCGTCCTCCGCTGTAGAGTTTAAAAATTCCAACATTTTCTGGTAATTTTCTTCCTCGGTCAGGGAGTCGTCGTAAACGTTTCCCAGATTGGAATAGTATATTTCTCTGATTCCGGAGTAGAGGAAATAATAAAACTCGCTGGAATATATCTCCTGTCCTGCAATTTTTGCAACAAAATCCGTGGTCAGGGGTTTGTCATCAGCAGAAGAATCCTTTCCCGCAGAAGGGGTAGGTGTAGCATTTGCAGTTCCGTTGCCTTTTTTCTTTTCACAACCTGAGAAAAGGGCGAGGCAGAGCGTCAATGCCATAGCTGATGCAATAAATCTCTTAAATAATGTCATTTTGCGTCCTCCTTATTGAATAATTCTGTACATCTCCGCGGCATCAGCCTTCTTGGTGGAGTCGTTAATGGCAAGGACTTCGATTTTCACGTTGCCGCTTGCAAAATTTATCTCTACAGTATCGCCGATTTTGACTTCCGTTCCCGCCTTGGCAACCTTGCCGTTAATGGAAACGCGTCCTGCGTCGCAGGCTTCATTGGCCACTACGCGTCTTTTCAGAATACGTGAGACCTTTAAAAATTTATCAACTCTCATAATGTCCTCCGTTAATATTCATCAATTTTCAGAAATGACCTTGTCCGTGAAACGCTTCAGTGCAAGCTCCGGGTCAACGCCGTTCTTCTCGGCAATTCTGCATACCTCATATAAAACTGCGCCGACAGTTTCTTCGTTATTAAGAGAAATCATCGCCCCTAACGCTCCTACACCGTCTGCGAATTTCTTTTCGCAGCTGTAAACTCCGTCGCCCTTCCGTATTTTCTTTGCCGCCTTGCCGGCTCTCATCAGGGCAGGGAAGCAACTTGGAATATCGTTAAGGTCTTCTCGCAACGTTTTGAAGCCTTTTTCTTTCAATTTCGCCTCGTCCCAGTTGTTAAGCGCCTCAGCGGAATTTTCTGCGTGGGCATCTCCGAAAATATGGGTGTGTCTGGAGAGCATTTTTCTGGCGCAACGGTCGGTAACGTCATTAAAGCTAAGCTCGCCCTCTTCTTCACCGATAATGCTGTGGAAAATAACCTGAAGTAAAACGTCTCCCAGCTCCTCGGTAAGTTTCTCCGTACTCTCCTTTTCAATGGCGTCAACGGCCTCGTAGGCCTCTTCCAGCATAGGCTTCACAAGGGAATAATGAGTCTGTTCTCTGTCCCAGGGACAACCCTCCGGCGATCTTAATTTTTTAATAATATCATAAAGCTCCTCAAAGGAATATTTCTCTCCGGGCGCTTTTTTCGGCACGTCTATCATAAAGCTTCTCCTTTGTTGTGAGACAGAATGTGACAGGGGGCAGGTCACTGTCACGTTTTTTGTTTTGTGACAGAGACTGCCCCCTGTCACATCCTGTCACGTTTGTATGAGATATTTTAACATTGTTTTGCCGTTTGTGCAACAAAAAGCATTATCGCAAAGAAGCCTTAAATTATCCTTAAGACGTATTGACAATAATATATACTTCGTGTTACGATGTATCACGCAACAGGAGGTATGGTATGGATAATCAACTGAAAAGAGGTTTGCTGGACGTATGCGTATTGGCGGCCGTGAAAAATGAAGAGTCCTACGGTTATCGTATTATAAAAGATATGAAGCCTTATCTTGATATGTCCGAGTCAACCCTTTATACGATTTTAAAGAGGCTGGAAACGGCGGAGATGATTACCGTAAGATCTGCAGAACACGGAGGGCGCCTCAGGAAATATTACAGCATTACGCAGAAAGGCATTGACAGAATCGAGGAATTTAAGGGGGAGTGGAAAGAGCTCCTTTCCGTATACAAGTTTGTTACAAAGGGGGAATGTTACGGTGAATAAGCATGAGTTTCTTGCGGAATTGAGGAAAGGTCTTTCGGGCCTTCCGAAAGAAGATATAGAGGAAAGAATTGCGTTTTACGGTGAGATGATAGAGGACCGTGTAGAGGAAGGCTGCTCTGAAGAGGAGGCCGTTTCCGAGATAGGAAGTGTGGAGGAGATCGTTTCTCAGATAGTGGCAGAGACCCCTATTTCGAAAATCGTAAAAGAGAGGGTTTCGCCTAAGCGGAGCCTGAAGGCCTGGGAGATTATTCTTATTATATTGGGAGCTCCTATATGGTTGTCCTTGCTGATCGCCGCGTTTTCTGTGTTGCTCTCTGTGTGGGTGGCGGTGTTTTCAGTAATTGTTTCACTGTGGGCTGTGGCTGTTTCATTGGTGGCAATGCTTCTGGGTGGTATTGCCGCAGGCGTTGTCATTATCGTCAAGGGCGGTGTGTGGCAAGGTATTGCGCTGCTTGGGGCAGGGCTTGCGTGCGCGGGCATTGGCATTTTGCTTTTTATAGGTTGTCTGTACGCCGTAAAAGGTATAGTATTCCTGACAAAGGAGCTTGTTGTTGGAATTAAAAAGGCGTTTATCCGGAAGGAGGAGGAACGATGAGTAAAGGGACGAAAATATGGCTGGCGGTAGGCGCAGGCCTTGTATTAGCGGGCGTAATAGTTTTTGCGGTGGCAATAGTGGCCCTTGGATTTGACTTTGCAAAGTTGGGAACGGGAAAATATGAGACCAACACCTATTGTCCTGAGGGTGTTTTTGAGAGAATAGTTATTGAAACCGAGGTTTCGGATATTGATTTTGCGCTTTCAGATGACGGAAAGTGCAAGGTGGTATCAAGAGAGGAAGAAAAACTGAAGCATTCTGTAGAAATAAAGGACGGAGCACTTGTGATCAGGAACTCGGATGAGAGAAAGTGGTTTGATTTTATACGCATTTTTTCTGAAAGACAGTCCTTGACGGTGTACTTGCCGGAGAGCGGATATAAGTCCCTTTTTATAGAAACAAATACAGGGGATATTAAGCTGGGCGGAGGTTTTTCCTTTGAGAGGATAGAAATTTCAGGAGATACCGGCGACGTTGAGCTTACGGAAATTACCTGCAAGAGCCTTGACATAGAAACCGACACCGGAGATATATTCCTTAAAAGTGTTATGGCAGAGGGCAATTTAAGTCTTGACACTGACACGGGAGACGTTGAATTCTACAGATGTGACGCAGGGTCGATAAAGGCCGATACAGATACCGGCGACATTTCGGGAACGCTTCTTACTGAAAAGGTTTTCATAGCGTCTTCGTCTACCGGAAACGTGAGAGTTCCCTCGTCAACCAAAGGCGGCAGATGCGAGCTTTCCAGCGACACGGGGGATATTAAGATAAGTATTGAGGGATAGCAATGGATGATTTTATTACAGTGTGCAAATATATGGATATTGCTCTGAAGGAGGCCCGGAAGGCCGCAGAGGACAGTGCCAAAGACGTGCCGGTAGGGTGCATTATCGTCAATAAAAAAGGCGAAATTATCGGCAGGGGCAGAAACACCCGTTGTCTTCACGGTTCTGTGCTGGGACATGCGGAGATAAACGCTCTTGAGGAAGCGAAGAACAACACGGGAAGCTATTTATTGGAGGGTGCGGTAATGTTTGTCACGTTAGAGCCTTGTCCCATGTGTGCAGGTGCGATTGCCGCGTCAAGAGTGTCAGAGGTTTATTACGGCGCGGACAACGTCGAAAACGGTGCTTGCGGAACAATACATAATATTCTGTATCCTCACACCAGGGTTTACGGCGGAATAAAGGCTGAGGAGAGTAAGAATCTCTTGAGAAGTTTTTTTGCCTCAATACGCAAGGGCGGCAATTATTGATAAGGTTTTTCATACAAATGACAATAATTGTAATAAATATTTATAAAAACCATTGACATAATAAATAAAACAATGTAATATGGTATTGAAAAACCGATTGCATATAATTTGCGGTTTTCGGGGGAGTTATGAAAGAAAAAAAGATAGTTTATTATCGTGACGAGCTTAACGACGAGTTTTCCTCTGCGGTAATAAATGCCAGAAAGATTGACGGCGATTACGTTTACGACCACACTTCTCTGTTTAAAAAGTTTACCCACTTTTTCTGGTACAGAATAGTGGCGGTGCCAATTGCTTTTTGTTATTTAAAAATTCACTTTCAACATAAGATCGTGAACAGAAAGGTTCTGAAGGCGGCCAGGGACACGGGGTATTTTATTTACGGAAATCATACTCAGCCCGTGGGGGATGCAGTGATTCCCACCTTTGTATGTTGGCCCAGAGATGCCTACGTAATAGTGCACCCTGCCAACGTGTCGATGCCCTTTTTGGGAAAGATAAATCCATCAATGGGGGCAATTCCTCTGCCGGATACAAAAGAGGCAAGCAGGAACTTCGTGAACGTTATTGAAAAGAGGATAAGACAGAAAAAAGCGGTGTTCATATATCCCGAGGCACACATCTGGCCCTATTACACAGGGATAAGGCCTTTTACGGAGAAGTCCTTTCATTACCCGGTGAAACAAAAGGTGCCAGCTTTCTGCTTTACAAATACTTATCAGAAAAAACTTTTTTCAAAGAGACCACGCATTGTGACATACGTTGACGGGCCCTTTTATCCTGATGAAACATTGCCTCTGGCGCAGCAGAAAAAGAAGCTTCGGGATGATATATTTGAAAAAATGACGGAGAGAAGCAAACTTTCCGACGTAACCTGGATAGAGTACAGAAAGGAAGGTACAGACAGTTGATAAATATACTTTTTGCAGGCAATGAAAAAGTTTTTGACGGTGTGCTGACCTGCATTCTTTCGATTCTGAAAAGAACTGAAACAAAGGAACCCTTTGCCGTGTACCTTATGACAATGGACGTGAGCCACATAAAGGATACCTACACCCCCATCAGCGACAGGCAGGTTGACTTTTTAAGGGGCGTAATAAAAAAATACAATCCTGAAAACGAGGTCGTTAAGATTGACGTGACGCCTCTTTACGACAAGGAGTTTGCAAACTGTCCCAACGAAGATGCCTATTGTTCTCCATACACGTTGATAAGACTTTTTGCGGATCAGGTGGATAGCCTTCCCGACAAGCTTCTGTACCTTGACGTGGATATAATGTTTAACAGGGACGTAAGGCTTCTTTATGACACCGACGTGTCAGGGGTTGAGTACGCGGCGGCAAGGGACCACTACGGAAAATATCTTATTAACCCAAATTACGTAAATGCCGGGGTTTTGCTTTTTAATTTAAAGAAAATGAAGGAAACGGGCTTGCTTGAAAAGGCAAGGGGGCTTATAAAGACGAAAAAACTGGTTTTTGCAGACCAGAGCGCCATAATTCGCTCTACCACGAAGAAAAAGATGCTTCCACAGCGCTTTAACGATCAGAAGTTTCTCCACAAGCACACCGTGGTAAGGCACTTTTCAAAGAGGCTTTTCTGGCTTCCGTATCCCCACACCGACAATATCAAGCAATGGCACGTAAGCCGTGTGCACAAGGTGTTCGGGTACTACCAATTTGACGATATTCTTTATGAATATATCTATCTTAAGAGAAAATTTGAAGAAGAGGGTACAATATGACAACGATACCGATTTTTTATGCTTGCGATGACAACTTTGTGAAATTTACGATAGTGTCAATTGCATCAATGATTGAAAATGCATCACCGAAATACAATTATCACATACATATCTTGCATACGGACATTAACGAGGAGTCAATGGAGAAGGTTTACCGACTTCAGACGGAGAACTTCAAGATAACATTTGACGACGTGACGAACTACTTAAAGTCCATCAGCGACAAGCTTCCCCTCCGTGACTACTATTCAAAGACCACGTATTATCGTCTTTTTATTGCGGAGATGTTTCCTGAGCTTAACAAGGCTATCTACATTGACAGCGACACCGTGGTGCAGGGAGATATTTCAAAATTCTACAATCACCGACTGGGAAACAATCTGGTAGGCGCCTGTAATGAGCAGGCGATGGTGCAGGTTGACGGCTTCGGAACTTATGCGGAAAAGTGCGTTGGCGTTGATAGAAACAAATTCTTCAATGCAGGTGTTCTCCTTATAAATTGTAAGCAATTCAGACGTTGCAAGGTGCTTGACAGCTTCGTAATGCTTCTTCACGCATATAATTTTGCGGTTACTCAGGACGAGGACTATCTGAACGTTATTTGTCAGGGTCGTGTAAAATATATTGACCAGCGCTGGAACATGGAGGTTTTCGGCGAGATTCCTTATCCTCAGGAGGAATTTTACGTGGTGCACTACATTATGGTGTCAAAGCCCTGGCACTACAGCGATTGTCGTTTCGGAGATATTTTCTGGAGGTACGCAAAGAAAACTGAGGTTTACGAGGAAATTAAGGAAATTCTTGACAGTTATACCGATGAGGAGCGCGCCCGTGATGCGGCTTCTGCTGACAGACTGTTGGCATTGGCAATAGAGGAAACCAACCGTGAGGACAATTACCTTAACCGTGTCAATATGATTAAATGTGACGAGGGCAGGCTTAAAATCCTTGAAAAAATATCTCAATACGAAAAGGAAGGGCGCTTTGACGAGGACGTGGAGGACGATCCCCCCTCAAGAGAGCTTATGCCTGACGAGGTTGACTACCTTCGTACCGGAATGGCGAGCAAGTTCAAATCCAAGGTTGCTTTTATGGCGGCAAGGACTTACCTCAATTCAATTATCCGAAAGAAGCAGATGATTGTAAAGGACTTGGTGGGTATTGAGAATTTTGACGGCATTGAAGGCGGCGCGGTTCTTACCTGCAACCACTTTAACGCCCTTGACAGTTTTGCTATCCAGCTTGCCTACGAAAATTCAAGGCACAAGCACAGCGGCAAGAAGTTCTACAGAATTATCCGCGAGGGCAACTATACAAGCTTCCCCGGCTTTTATGGTTTCCTTATGAGAAACTGCAACACGTTGCCTCTTTCTTCTAATATTAATACTATGAAGGAATTCAGCAAAGCTACCGACAAGCTTTTGCAAGAGGGCAATTTCATATTGATATACCCTGAGCAGAGTATGTGGTGGAACTACCGCAAGCCCAAGCCTCTCAAGAAGGGCGGATTCACTTTTGCGGCAAGGAACAACGTACCGGTGCTCCCTTGCTTTATCACAATGCACGACTCGGAGATTATCGGTGACGACGGCTTCCCGGTGCAGGAATACACAATTCACATCTGCAAGCCCATCTACCCTGACCCTTCTAAGAGCAGAAGTGTCAACGTCAATGAGATGATGCAGAAGAATTACGACGTGTGGAAAGAGCTGTACGAGAAGACTTACGGCATACCGCTGGAGTATGACACGGAGTGATTTCGGCAATTTGTCAAAAAGTTTTTAATAGAAAATATGCATAATAAAAAGACTGCAGTCCTACGATTTGTAGGTTTGCAGTCTTTTTGCGTGGGGCGTTAACGGCCCTCTTTTTATTTTATTCAGTTCATCAATCCAGCAGATACTCGTATCCGGGTTCAATCAATACAGGGCACTTTTCCAGATTCTTGTATGCTGCAACGTACTGCTTGGTCCACTGATAATACATATCTCCATGGCCGCCTTCCATAGGCTCAATATCGCGGCTGTACTCTTCGTTGTAGTTGTCCGTAAATCTGCGAACTCCGTTCTCGTCAAAGAGGAGCTGCGCGCACCACTCGTTCCACCAGGTAAGGGTAATGCACTTAGGTCTGTATTCGAAGGCGTTTACCCATTGCTCATAGAAGGTCTTTCCGTGGTTACGGCCCTTGGCTGTGGCGGTGTGGCTCATGTAAGTCTCTTGTGCTGCAACGCAAACGCAGGTCTGTTCAACAAAACCGTCTGTGTCATACATGGGGATGTTGTTCTTGTCAAGGAAGCTCCATCTTCCGGGAATAGAGTTGTCCACAAGACCCCATTGAACCTTCAACGTCATATCGGCATTGGGAGAGCCGCCGGGCATTCCTGTAAGGAGCATAAAGGGCTTTCCTTCCCAATATACAAAGCAGTCTTTCCACTTGTCCTGACTGATGAATTCATCGTAAGTCGCATTGACAACGTCCCAGCCTCTGTCGGCGCCGTCTGCACAAACGCCTGCAGCGCTCCAGAATACTACGTAAGGTGCTTTCTTTCCTTCTGTGCGCATCTCAACGATGGTGTCAAGGATAACCGTGCAGGGGTCCGTTACGTAAAGTGACCAGTTGGTGTTGGCGCTGCCTCTCTTTTCGTCCT
This sequence comes from Clostridia bacterium, assembly GCA_017625675.1. Taxonomy (GTDB): domain Bacteria; phylum Bacillota; class Clostridia; order UBA1212; family UBA1212; genus RGIG8523. The sequence continues at coordinate 37,428 of JAGAKK010000001.1, forward strand.
TCCAGACAATCTGGGCATTTGTGTTATCAATGATAATGTAGTCAATGCCTGCTTCTGCAATCTGAGTCATGTGGGTGCGGACAACTTCCTTGTCGTCGCTGAGGTAGTAGCCAAGTGCGGGCTTTGCCCAATAATGGAACTGTCCTTCATTTCCCCAATCGCCGTTTCCGGCAAGGATCTCGCTTATGTTCGGGGGATCCTTTTTCTGTCTGTAGCGAATCTGTGAAAACCAGGTGGAGTAGCATATTCCTACCAGATCTGTTTTCTTCGTGATGTCAAGGCCGTATTCAACTTCCTTGTAGTCGGCATATTTTTCGTTAAGATGCTCTATGTATGCCGCTCTGTCTTTTGCTGTTCCTTCTGCGCCGTCGTCAGGCTTGTTTTTTTCTTTTCCGCAACCGCAGATGCTGAATGCAGATACCGCCGCCAACGCAAAGGCCAATATTCTCTTGGGAAAACCCATAGCGTACCTCCGTTTTGTACATAATTATTTTATATACTGAAATGGTATCATTTCAGCGCATCAAATTCAAGTGCCTACGGCAAATTTTTTTAGTGAGTCATTAGTGAGTCAGGGACCTGCCCCCTGGTGCGTTCACGCTGGTTCAAGCGGTCGAAAAATAATTCTTGACATAAATTTTCCCTTGTTGTATGATAGTATGGCTTGCGTGGGGACATTGCGCCCTTTTGCGGCGAAATATAATATTGGAGGTGAAAAAGAATGCCGACATTTAACCAATTGGTTCGTAAGGGAAGACAGACTGCGGAGTACAAGTCTACAGCGCCTGCTTTGCAGAAGGGTTTCAACTCTTTGCAGAAGAGAAGCACAGACATCAGCAGCCCTCAAAAGAGAGGTGTATGTACTAACGTAAGAACTACTACTCCTAAGAAGCCTAACTCCGCTCTCAGAAAGATTGCCAGAGTAAGACTTACAAACGGAATGGAAGTTACTGCTTATATTCCCGGTATCGGCCACAATCTGCAGGAGCACAGCGTTGTTCTTATCAGAGGTGGTAGAGTAAAGGACCTCCCTGGTGTAAGATACCACATTATCAGAGGTACACTGGATGCTGCAGGTGTAGCAAACAGAATGCAGGGAAGATCTAAGTACGGTGCGAAGGTACCGAAGGGCGGCGCGAAGAAATAATTGCTTTCTGTAAGAGTTTGTTGATAATGTTAATACTATTGACTGACTTTGGCAGAATGCGATTATTGCCGCCGAAAGATAATTTCTGTTGAAATTATTTTGACAAAACAAAAGAATGCCGGTTTAAAAGCCGGAGAGTGCGGGAGATACTAATTACTCGGAACAAGCGTTTCGGGGTCGGAGCAAGCGGCTTCGATCAATCAAATATATATTGTCGAATTGATTTCAAAGGAAATTATCGCAATATATCCTGAAGATGTAAGAAGTATACCGGCTCATACTGCACACGGCATGTGCAGAGTACCGTTGGCGCGAGATCGTGTCAATTGATTAATTACCTATTATTCAAAGGAGGGAAGTAAAGTGCCGAGAAAAGGTTATATTGCAAAAAGAGAAGTATTGCCTGATCCGATGTACAATGATTGCATCGTAACAAAACTCATCAACAATATCATGCTCGACGGTAAGAAGGGTACAGCCCAGAAGATCTGCTACGATGCATTCGATATCGTTAAGGAGAAGACAGGCAGAGAGCCCCTTGACGTATTCATGGAAGCTCTCAATAACGTTATGCCCCAGTTGGAGGTTAAAGCAAGACGTGTAGGTGGTTCAACATACCAGGTTCCTATGGAGGTTAGACCCGAGAGACGTCAGGCGTTGGGTCTCAGATGGCTCGTAATGTTCTCCAGAAAGCGTAACGAGAAGACAATGGCTGAAAGACTTGCAGCAGAGATTATCGATGCTACAAACAACACAGGTGCGTCTTTCAGAAGAAAAGAAGATATGCACAAGATGGCAGAGGCAAACAGAGCTTTTGCACATTATCGTTGGTAAGATTAAGGAGATTAAACTATGGCTAGAGAATATTCACTTAAGAATACCAGAAACATCGGTATCATGGCGCATATCGACGCAGGTAAGACAACGACCACAGAGAGAATTCTTTACTACACAGGTAAGAATCATAAGATCGGTGAGACTCACGACGGTTCCGCAACCATGGACTCCATGGAGCAGGAGCAGGAGAGAGGTATTACAATTGCATCCGCTGCTACCACAGTTCACTGGGTAACAGACCGCGGAACTGCAAAAGAGACTGATACTCGTATCAACATCATCGATACCCCCGGACACGTTGACTTTACTGTTGAGGTTGAGCGTTCACTCCGTGTTCTGGACGGATCAGTTACTCTCTTCTGTGCTAAGGGCGGCGTTGAGCCTCAGTCCGAGACAGTTTGGAGACAGGCTGATAAGTACGGTGTTCCGAGAATCGGACACGTAAATAAAATGGATATCCTTGGCGCTGACTTCTATCATGTTGTTGACATGATCAGAAATCGTCTTGGCGCAAAGGCTGTTCCGATCCAGCTCCCTATCGGCAAGGAAGATACCTTCGTTGGTATTATCGACCTTGTTAAGATGGAGGCTCACGTATACGAGGGCGAGCTTGGTGAGAAAGTTAGAACCACTGAGATTCCTGAGGATATGATGGAGCTTGCAGAGCAGTACAGAGCCGAGCTTCTCGAGGCTATTGCCGAGGAAGACGACGACGTAATGATGAAGTATCTTGAGGGCGAAGAGCTCACGATTGACGAGATCAAGGGTGCTATCCGTAAGGGTTGTTTGTCACTCCACATGGTTCCCGTTACTTGCGGTTCTTCCTATAGAAATAAGGGCGTTCAGCAGCTCCTCGATGCAGTTGTTGACTACATGCCTTCACCTCTTGATATTCCTGCTATTAAGGGTGTACTCCCTGACGGAACCGAGTCTGAAAGACATCCCAGCGATGAGGAGCCTTTCTCAGCTCTCGCGTTCAAGATCATGACAGACCCCTTCGTAGGAAAGCTTTGCTTTATCAGAGTTTATTCAGGTACTTTGGCTTCAGGTTCTTACGTTGTTAACGCAACTAAGGACAAGAAGGAGCGTGTGGGACGTATCGTTCTTATGCACTCTAACCAGAGAACTGAGGTTGACCGTGTATATGCCGGTGACATTGCCGCTATTATCGGTCTTAAAGATACAACTACAGGTAATACTCTTTGTGATGAAAGCGATCCTATCATCCTTGAGTCTATGGAATTCCCGGATCCGGTTATCTCCGTTGCGGTTGAGCCTAAGACTAAGGCAGGTCAGGAGAAGATGAGCATTGCTCTTCAGAAGCTTGCAGAAGAGGATCCTACTTTCAGAGTAAAGACAGATACGGAGACAGGACAAACAATCATCTCCGGTATGGGTGAGCTCCACCTTGACATTATCGTTGACCGACTCCTCCGTGAGTTTAAGGTTGAGGCTAACGTTGGTAATCCCCAGGTTGCTTACAAAGAAGGTATCCGCAAGGCTGTTAAGCAGGAAGGTAAGTTCGTACGTCAGTCCGGTGGTAAGGGTCAGTACGGTCACTGTGTTATCGAGGTTGAGCCTCTCGAAAGAGGAAAGGGCTACGAGTTCGTTAACAAGATCGTCGGCGGTGCTATTCCTAAGGAATACATTGCTCCTGTAGACCAGGGTATTCAGGAAGCTCTCCAGGGCGGTGTTCTTGCAGGCTATCCTGTAGTTGACGTTAAGGTTACTCTCGTAGACGGTTCATACCACGAGGTTGACTCCTCCGAAATGGCATTTAAGATTGCAGGTTCTATGGCTATCAAAGAGGCTGTAAGAAACGCTAACCCCGTTCTTCTCGAGCCTATGATGAAGGTCGTTGTAACAGCTCCTGAGAACAATCTCGGTGACGTTATCGGAAGCTTGAACTCCAGAAGAGCTACTATCCAGAGCATGGACGATGCAAGCGCAGGTATCAAGGAAGTTAAGGCTTTCTCACCTCTTGCAGAGATGTTCGGTTACACAACCAACCTCCGTTCAATGACTCAGGGCCGTGGCGCATTCTCAATGGAGCCCAGCCACTACGAGGAAGTTCCTAAGAGCGTTCAGGAGAAGGTTATTGCTGATAAGAAGTAATAAATCCGGCTGTTGATGCTCAAAAAAGCGTAATTTTACGCTTAAATCAATCGTTTTCTAAGCGTTTTGGAAAAAAATGCTTGATATATAACAAAATTTTGTGTATGATTACTTTGTACACGGCTTTGTTTTAAAACTAAAAAATATTTATTTAAAAAGGAGGACATTTTAAAATGGCTAAATCCAAGTTTGAAAGAAGCAAACCCCACGTAAATATCGGAACCATTGGTCACGTTGACCATGGTAAGACCACTTTGACAGCTGCTATTACTAAGACTCTTAGTCTTGGTGACTCATCTGTTGAACTTAAGGCATACGATCAGATCGATGCTGCTCCCGAGGAGAGAGCAAGAGGTATCACGATCAACACTGCTCACGTTGAGTATCAGACAGCGACAAGACACTATGCACACGTTGACTGCCCCGGACATGCTGACTACGTAAAGAACATGATCACAGGTGCTGCTCAGATGGACGGTGCTATCCTTCTCGTTTCCGGTCCTGATGGCCCTCAGGCTCAGACCAGAGAGCACATCCTTCTCGCTCGTCAGGTTGGTGTACCTTACATCGTAGTATTCATGAACAAGTGTGACCAGCTCGCTCCCGAGGATGAAGAGCTTCTCGACCTTTCCGAGATGGAAATCAGAGAGCTTCTCAACCAGTACGACTTCCCCGGTGACGAGATTCCGATCATCAGAGGTTCCGCTCTTCAGGCACTCCAGTGTGAGTCTTCTGACCCCAACGCTCCTGAGTATGCTTGCATCCACGAGCTCATGGCAGCAGTAGACAGCTACATTGCTACTCCTGAGAGAGCTACAGATAAGCCTTTCCTTATGCCTATCGAGGAC
>JAGAKK010000051.1 GCA_017625675.1 Clostridia bacterium
ATGGCGCGTGTTCTTAAGGACAGTTTTAAGGATACGCTACCTACCGACGGGAAATGACAGAGGATGGATTTGTATTCTCTGTCATTTTTCTTTACAAGCACTGCTTTTGTAGACACAAAAGCAAAATTCAACTCACAGTTGCGAAACGCAACATTGCCTCTATTGTATCAAACCGTAATTTGTGATATAACAAGACCACACTGGTGATAATGAAGCTGTGGAGGTTATTATGGAACTCAAAATCGGAGAAAAGATTGCAAAATATAGAAAACTTAAAGGTTATACGCAGGAACAGCTTGGGGAATTAGTAGGTGTTTCGGGACAAGCTGTATCGAAATGGGAAAATGGCGGTGTTCCGGACACGTATTTATTACCGACTATTTCTAAGGTTTTAGGGGTGTCAATCGATACCTTATTTGGAGTAGAAAAGAAAATATCTGATTACACTCAAGATGAAATCCTTGATGATTTGTTTAAATTTTGCCTTCAAAAGACACACTGCAAAGATGAAGGAATAGATTTGTTCAAGTTTTTGTTTGATACTATATGGACTGTACAAAGCGCATATTTCGGGAATGAAAGCCGACCGCTATTAAAAGATGTTGTTGACAATAATCGTGGCAATCAGCAAATAACATCACAAATTATCAACAATGAAGGAACAACATATTTGTCACTTGTAGAAAACTTTCCATTCTTTTGTGCTGTCAGCGATACTCCCGAAATATCAAAAAAGCTATTGTCTGAAAAGAACTTTGGTGAGTTCTTCTCATTGCTTGCTTCGGATGATGGAATGAAGGCAATTGTTTTCACACAAAGCACAATAGAAACAAGTCAATATACGGCGGATATGATGGCCAAGAAAATTGGAATTACACTTGAAAGATTCCTTGAAATTGAACCGTTACTTGTTAAATATGGTCTTTTAAATGAAGATAGCTTAACATTGGATGATAGCATAATCAAGGTATATCATAAGTGGAGCAATCCCGAAATCCGTCCGCTATTGATGATGGCATACCAATTTATCAATGCAAGACAATGTTATTACGATTTTACCTGTAACAGAACCAAGCCCTATTTCGAAAACGAATAAATTGTGCCGCCGAGAGCAACCAAACGGTTACTCTCGGCGGTAAAATATTCTATCACGCAAACACCTTCGGTGGTGAGTAAGTGCGCACTTGCAAATAAACAAAAAGCCTCCCTTTACACAAGGGAGCCTCTGGCGGTGTTCGCTCGTCTACCTGCTATTCCATTTATAAAACTGTCCTTAAGAACGCTGCGCATATGTATTGTTGCTTTTTTATGAGTCACCGACCTGCCCCCTGACTCATTTTTTTGTTGTATATTTTGGTTGTGTTTGCGGGACAATATAATTGTTATAAAAAAGAAGCGACGGAGGTATTTGAAAATGAAAGCATTGGTTTTGGCAGGCGAGGAAGGGGCGAGACTTCGCCCGATTACAGCAATGTGTTCTGTTGCAATGACAGAAATTTTGGGAGTGCCTTTTATTGACATAATTATGAAGCGGCTGGCGGCAGGGGGCGTGAAAGAGGTTCTCGTGTTGCCGGGGTACATGCCGGGAGAACTTTGCAGTTTCCTTGAGGACGGCAGTGTTTACGGGTTTCGTGAGCTTGGCTATATGAAAGAGGGACAGGAGTTTGAGGAGGGTTTTTTTATTGACGGCCAAGAACTTCTTATCGTAGATGCTGCGGTTGCGGAAAATATTGATTATGAAAAGTTTTTTGCGGCGCATAGAGAAAACAGAAAAACCGCGGAAAAACCTGAGGGGACAGTTACCGTCTCCCGGGGTGCGGCGGTTTTGGATATAACAGAGGGTGGTGCTTTTGCAAAGAAGCTTTTCAGGGGGCTTCGGAAGGGCGAAAGCATTATTGAGAACATAGGGCAACTCTTTCCGGGCAGGCTTTTTGAATGGGCGCCGGAGGGGTACACTTGCCGTCTTGAAACTCCAAGGGACTACCTTGACATTAATCTTGCGGCGGCAAGGGGCGAAATTAAAAACGACGTAAAAGCAAAGTACGGCGAGGTCACCATTGGTTTTTCTGCTGCGGTTTCGGAGAGCGCAAGGTTGTCGGGGACAATTTATATTGGTGAGAATTGCATTATCGGTAAGAACGTTATAATGAAGGATTGCGTTGTGGGGGACGGCTGCGTTGTGGGGGAAGGCGCATCGCTGGTCGGGTGCGTGCTGCTGAAAAATGCAAGGATCGGGGCAGGCTGCAAGCTGAAAAATTCGGTAATCTGCGGTCAAAGTGTCTTTGCTGAAGGCGTTTTCTGCGAGGATTGCGTTGTGGGAAGCGGCGCGGTTTGCGGTGAAAACAGTATAATCTGCAAAGGGGTGCGGCTGTGGCCTTCGGTGGTTGTGGAGCCGGAAAGTGTTGTCAGGCGGAGCATTATCGGCGGCAAGGGCGACGGCGAGCTTATATTTAAGGAGCAAGGCATTGACGGCAACGTTCTCACAAGGCGGATGCCTGCGGAAACAATGACAAGGCTGGGGTGCGCTGTGGGAAGCGTTTTCGGGTATTCTTCGGTTATTATCGTGTGCAGTAATGACAGTGGCGCGTCAAGGATGCTTTCGTCGGCGGTTGCGTCAGGGCTTCTCTCTGTGGGCGCAATGGTGCGTACTGCGGTGGACGTGGAGCTTCCGGTAATACGTTGGGTCTGCAGAAACGGCGCGGCTGATGGTGCGGTATACATTGACAACAGCGGCGAGCTGACCATATCCTTGCTTGATAAACACGGCAATGATCTTCCGAGATACATGAGAAAGCAGGTGAGGAGGGCCTTTTCCTGCGAGGAGTTTTCGGTGGTGGATGAAAAGGCGGTGCTTTCCCCAGAGGCTCTTTCTGACCCGGAGGACTACTACGTGGCAGACATAGGCAAATACTTTCCCTATGCGTACAGGGAGTTTCGCATGGGTGTGTTTAATTGCGGCAGGGAGCGTCGGGAGGCAATCGCTGCGTATATAACGGGAAAATTGTACCCGGAGGCGCCTGTTTTCGTGTCCGTTAATTCGGCCTTGTCGGCAAGGCACGTGGCGGACAAGCTGAAAAGTCAGGTGATAAAGTGCGGTGGCAGAGTGGGTGACGTAATGGAGGCAATGGAGCCTTTTATGAAGCTTCCCGGGGTGTATCAGCAATATCTTATGCTTTTTGACGATTATGCTTTTGAGCTGGCGCTGTGTCATTTCAAGGCGGTAACGGGGGAGGCGGCAGATTCTGCTGACAATCCTCTTCTTACGGCAACGGTAATAAAAAAGCATTGCACTGTTGCCTGCAACAATATGCAAAAAGGCCAGACGTTAAGGAAAATCAGCCGCGAGTTCAGCGCTCGCTTCGGCGACAAGGCCGAGCGCGTGGATGGCCTGTTCTCCTGGGACGAACAGGCCGCGGTAAGAATTACCGCAGACGAGCGGCGTCCTGTGTTCAATATAAGTGTGGAAAGCTTTGATGAAGAATATGCGGTGGATATGATGAACGGTCTTTCAGCTTTTTTCGGCTGAGCAAAATGAGTCAGGG